>DASUCV010000004.1:600000-855314 GCA_036275915.1 Candidatus Polarisedimenticolaceae bacterium
ATCGTCAAGTCGACGGTGCCGAACGGCGGCGCCGGCCGCGACTACAACAACCTGGCGCCGCGCCTCGGGTTCACGTACACGGCGGGACGCGATCGCGAGTGGATCTTCCGCGGCGGCGCCGGCGTCTTCTACAACAAGACGATCCTCGCGTTCCCGGCGGTCGCCGCCGTCACCTCGGGAACGAAGATCGGCCTCATGTTCCCGCAGGGGTTCGCGCTCGAGCTCACCGAGGACTTCATCGCGCGGAACGGGATCGACGCCATCAGGCCGGTCCTCTTCTTTCCCGACTTCCTCACCCTGCGGTTCTCGACCGGCACGCGCCTCGACTCGACGCAGGCCAACCTCTTCAACTTCGGCGTCGAGCGGCTCATCGGGCGCGAGGGAAGCTTCTCGGCCAACGTCACGCGCTCGCTCACCTATCACGTTCCGCTCATGAGGGACCTGAACCCGGTGATCGGGACCGACCTCCAGGGGATCCCGATCCACGCGTACGACACCGTCAACGTCGGCTCGATCGCCGCGGTCACGACCGAAGGGCGCGCGTGGTACACGGGGCTCGACCTCGCGTGGAGATGGCAGAGCGGCTGGGGCTGGTATTCGCTCTCCTACACGCTGTCGAAGTCGGAGGACATGGGACCCGACCCGCTCAAGGGCGGGATCTACCTGCCGCCGAACTCGTTCGATCTCTCGACCGAGCGCGGCCTCTCCGACAACGATAGGCGGCACCGGTTCGTCGCCTCGGGCGACATCGCGCTCGGTTTCGGGAGGATGCACCTGTCCGGCGTCTACGAGTACGCGACGCACCTGCCGTTCAACGTGACGACCGGCGCCGACGACAACGTCGACGGCATCACGAGCGACCGGCCGCCGGGGGTCGGGCGGAACACGGGGCCGGAGACGTCGCTCGCGGCGATCAACGCCTACCGCGAGGCGCACGGCCTGACCGACGTGACGTCGCTCTCGGCCCCGTACCTCTCGCAGCTCGACCTGCGCCTCTACCACATCTTCCCGTTTGCGAGCACGAAGGGGACGGGGCAGGCTTACCTGCAGGTATACAACGTGTTCAACCGGTTCAACGGCGGCCTCGTCGAGGGCCGCGTGCTCGCCACGAACTTCGGGCAGCCGATCAGCAACGCGGGCCCGCCGCGGACGTTCGAGCTGGGCCTGAAGATGGGGTTCTGACGATGATCGCCCTCGCCGCCCTCCTTCTCGCCTCGCCGTACACGGAGGTCGTCGCCGCCGAGCGCGCGTTCGCGGCCGCGTCGATCAAGGACGGGTTCCACGCGGCCTTCGCGGCCGCGTTCGCGCCTGACGGGGTCGTCTTCGACCCGACGCCGACGAATGCGATCGCCAAGCACGGGGGAAAGCCGCGGGCCGACGTCGTGCTCTCGTGGGCGCCGGCGTGGGCGGCGGTCTCCCCCGCCGGCGATCTCGGCTTCACGAGCGGGCCGTGGGAGTACCGCCCGGCCGGAGACAAGCCTCCGGCGACCGGGTGGTTCTTCACCGCGTGGCGGAAAGAGGCCGACGGCACGTGGAAGGTCGAGGCCGACCTCGGCATCCACGCCGAGCTGACCTACGCCGCGCCGGGCGAAGTCGTGGACGCGCTCGCGGCGGCGGCCCCCGCGAAGGCGACGCCGTCGTCGGCCGCGCAGGCACGCCTCGCGGTCCTCCACGCGGAGCAGCTCCTCGCGCGCGCGGGGGCGTCGGGCCTCGGCCAGGCGATCGCGGCGGTCGCGCATTCTGCGATCCGCGTCTACCGCGACGGCGGGCCTCCCGGAAGCGCAGCGCTCCTCGTGGCCGACACGCGTGAGCCCCGCTGCGAGGCGGCGCGCGTGACCGCCTCGGCCTCGGGCGATCTCGCGTACGCGTACGGAACGTGCGACGACTCGAAAAAGGACAAGAAATACGGTTATGTCCGCGTGTGGCGTCGCAATGCGGATGGGACTTGGCGCGTTTTCGTCGACGTGACGCCGTAGCCGTACGCTAAGATCCTGCCCTTTGCGTTTGGGGAGGATTCCTTGGCGTCGCCGGCTCCGTACATCGGTCTCGCGGCCCACCTCCTCGTTTGCCTCACCCTCGGCATCGCGCTCATCGTCGCGGGGAAGCTCTTCCGCCACCGCGTCGCGATCAGCCGCCCGGCGAAGCACGCGACCTACGAATGCGGCGAGGAGCCGATCGGCCCCGCGTGGCGTAGCCAGCCGGTGGGCTTCTACCTCGTCGCCCTGATCTTCATCCTCTTCGACGCCGAGGCGGCGTTCCTCTTCCCGTGGGTCCTCGCCCTGCGGAAGACCGGTCCGGCGGCGTTCTGGGGGATGGTCGTCTTCCTCGCGGTCCTCTTCGTCGGTTGGCTCTACGCCTGGCGCAAGGGCGATCTGCACTGGGCGCGGTGATGGGCGAAGAACGCCTCCCCGTGGTCGGTCAATCGCGAACGATCGACGACATCGCCGAAGAGGTCGTCCGCTTCCCCGGCGGCGGCTTGGCGCTCCTCCGGTCCGACGCGCTCTTCCACTGGGCGCAGAAGTCGAGCCTGTGGCCGCTCACCTTCGGCCTCGCGTGCTGCGCGATCGAGTTCATGGCGACGTTCGCGGGCCGCTTCGACGCCGACCGGTTCGGGGTCATCCTGCGGCCGACGCCGCGCCAGGCCGACGTCCTGGTCATCGCCGGGACGGTGACGATCAAGATGGCGCCGCGCATCCGGACCCTGTACGACCAGATGGCACACCCGAAGTGGGTCATCTCGATGGGGAGCTGCGCGAACTCGGGCGACCACTACCGCAACGTCTATTCGGTCGTTCCGGGGGTCGATCACGTCATCCCGGTCGACGTCTACGTCGCCGGCTGCCCGCCGACCCCCGAGGCGTTCCTTGACGGCGTCTTCGCGCTGCAGAAGAAGATCATGGAGGGCGGCCGTGCCGGCGCCTGAGGTCCTGGCCGCTCTCGCCGCGCGCTTCGGGGCGACCGCCGATCCGATGGGGGCCTCCGTCCCCGCGGCGTCGCTCCTGGAGACGCTCCGCACGCTCCGGGACACGCACGGCTACCGCTACTACGTCGTCGGGAGCGCCATCGAGCGCGAGGCCGGGTTCGAGATCGTCCACGCGGTGCGCCGCCTCGAGCCGCTGGACACGATCTTCGTGCGCTCGACGGTGCCGAAAGATGCCCCCGCGATCGACTCGGCGGCGTTCGTCTACGCCGGCGCCGAGTGGCACGAGCGCGAGATCTTCGACCTCTTCGGGGTCGGCTTCCGCGCGCATCCCGATCTCCGCAGGATCCTCATGCCCGACGATTACGAGGGGCATCCGCTCCGGAAGGACTTCCCGATGGAGACGCCGTGGGGGTACCGGAAGTGAGCGAGGCACAGGTCGAGATCGTCGAGCGGGAGTTCGGCGAGCTGGCGCTCAACATGGGCCCGCAGCACCCGTCGACGCACGGGGTGCTGCGTCTCGTCCTCCATCTCTCCGGTGAGACGGTCTTGAAGGCGCAGCCGGTCATCGGCTACCTCCACCGCGGCGTCGAGAAGCTCTCGGAGCATCTGGCGTACGACCAGTTGGCACCGGTCTACGAGCGCGACGACTACCTCTCGCCGACGGCGAACTCGAACGCGTACGTGCTCGCGGTCGAGAAGCTCGGAACGATCGAGGTGCCGCGGCGCGCGCGGTGGCTCCGGGCGCTCGCGTGCGAATGGCAGCGGGTCGCGAGCCACCTCGTGTGGCTCGGCACGCTGGGGCTCGACCTCGGCGGCGCGCTCGGCGGCGGCACGACCCTCTACATGTACTGCTTCCGGGAGCGGGAGAAGATCCTCGACTGGCTCGAGGCGCTCACCGGCACCCGGTTCCACACGAACTTCAACATCGCGGGGGGCGTCCGCTACGACGTCGACGCCGAGACGATCGCGCGCTCCTCCGCCCTCGCGGACGGCATCGCGGCGGCGCTCCCGGAGCTCTGGGCGATGTCCGGCGGCAACCCGATCTTCCAAGAGCGGACGCGCGCGGTCGGGACGATCACGCGCGACCTCGCCCTCGGCGTCGGCGTCACCGGCCCGACGCTCCGAGCCTCGGGGATCGCGTTCGACGTCCGGACCGCCACGCCGTACGACGCCTACGGCGAGCTCCCCGTCGTCCCGGTGACGCGCACCGCCGGCGACGCCGAGGCGCGCTTCCAGGTTCGCTTCGACGAGATCCAGGCTTCGCTCGCGCTCGTGAAGCACATCGCGGAAGGCCTGCCCGCAGGACCGGTCTTCTCGCGGAAACCGATCAAGAACCCGAAGGCGACGAAGGTCCCGAAGGGCGAGGCGTACGCCGCCGTCGAGTCGCCGCGCGGCGAGCTGGGATTCCACATCGTCTCGGACGGCACCGCGAAGCCGTACCGGCTCAAGATCAATGCGCCGTCGTTCAAGAACCTCCAGGTCGTCCCGCACATCCTCCCGGGCGGCCTGCTCGCCGACGTCGTCGCGACGCTCGGCTCCCTCGATCCGGTCCTGGGAGACGTCGACCGGTGAGCGCGCTCTTCACCGGCTGGATCGGAGCGTTCGCCCTCTCGGCGCTCACGCTCGGCGCGGCGATGACGTTCGTCGCCTACATGACGTGGATCGAGCGGAAGGTCGCGGCGCGGATGCAGAACCGCATCGGGCCGTACGAGGTCGGCGTCCCCCACGGTTGGCTCCAGCCGCTGGCCGACGTCGCGAAGCTCCTCGTCAAGGAGGACATCACCCCGCGCGACGCCGACCGCGTCCTCTTCAACCTGGGCCCGGTCCTCGTCGTGGTGCCCGCGTTGATCGGGTTCGCCTTCATCCCGCTCGCGCGCGGGCTCGCGATCGCCGATCACGCCTACTCGTTCCTCTTCTTCATCGCCTTCGCGTCGCTCACCCTGCTCGGCATCTTCGCGGCCGGGTGGTCATCCAACAACAAGTACGCGCTGCTCTCCGCGCTCCGCATGGCGGCGATGGCGGTCTCGTACGAGATCCCGCTCATCCTCTCGCTCCTGATCCCGGTCGTCCTCGCCGGCTCGTTCCGCCTCACGGACCTGGTCGAGGCGCAGCGCGGCCTGTGGTTCATCGCGTATCCGCTCGTCGGCCAGCTCGGCTTCCTGATCTTCCTCCTCTGCGCGCTCGCCGAGGGGAACAAGTCGCCGCTCGACATCCTCGAAGCGGAGTCCGAGCTGATCGCGGCGTACAACGTGGAGTATTCCGGGATCAAGTTCGCCCTCTTCTACGCGGGCGAGTACGCGCACACGCTCGCGATCTCGGGCCTCGCGGCGACGGTCTTCCTGGGCGGTTACCTCGGGCCGTCGTTCCTGCCTGGGCCGGTCTGGCTGATCCTGAAGTGCCTCGCGCTCTTCCTCGTCATCCTCTGGATCCGCTGGAGCTTGATGCGCTTCCGGATCGATCAGGCGATCCGCCTCAACTGGATGGTCCTCCTCCCCGCGTCGCTCGTGAACCTCATGATCGTCGCGTGGTGGGTGGCGGGCCGCTGAGATGGCGACCATCGGCACGATCGCCCTCGGCACGCTGCGCGCGATGGGATGGACGCTCCGGAACGTTTTCCGTCCGGCGACGACCGTCCCCTATCCCCGCCGCAAGCGCGCGATCCCGAAGACCTGGCGGGCCGGCAGCTTCGCGCTCACGTTCGATCCGGCGACCGGTGAGGAGAACTGCATCGGCTGCCGTCTCTGCGAGTACGCCTGCCCCTCCGAGATCATCGCGGTGACCCTGAGGAAGGGAGAGGCGCGCAAGAACGGCATCGGCGCCACCTACTGCGACAAGTTCACGCTCGACTACCAGGCGTGCATGCAGTGCGAGCTGTGCATCCAGGTCTGCCCGACCGACGCGATCGTCATGACCCGCGCGCTCGCTCCGGCGGCCCTCACGCGCGACGCGCTCTTCCTGAGCAAGGAACGCCTCATGGAGAACGGCCGCGCGCTCGTCGAGTCGCCGGATCTCACCTCCTTCGCGACGGGGACGCGCCTGCGCGAATGGACCGACGTGACGCGAGGGCTCCCCAAGCCCGATCCGGATCCGGCCCCATGAGGGACGCCGCCTTCTGGGCGCTCGCCGTCCTCGTGCTCGCGGGCGCCGCCGTCGTCGTGTCGGCGCGTAGCCTGTTCCGCGCGGCGTTCGCGCTCGCGGCCACGCTCCTCGCGACGGCGGGGCTCTACGTCCTCCTCAGAGCGCCGCTCCTCGCGGCGATCCAGATCATCCTCTACACGGGCGGGATCCTCACGCTCACCGTCTTCGCGCTCGTCGTCGCCGGGGGCGAGTCCGGCCGACCGCGCTGGCGGCGCCCGTGGCCGGCGGCGGTCGCGGCGGTCGCGGTGTTCGCGGCGCTCGGACGCGTGGTCGCCGTGACGCCGACCCCTCCGCCCGGGCCGGGGCTCGAGAGCGGCGCCGAGATCGGCGCCTCGCTCTTCGGGGCCTACCTCGTTCCGTTCGAGCTGCTCTCGGTCCTCCTCCTCGGCGCGGTGTTCGGCGCGCTCCTCCTCGCGCGGAAGGACACCGCATGACGCTCGCGAACCTGCTGCTCGTCGCCGCCGCGCTCTTCGCGATCGGCCTCTTCGGCCTGCTCGCGCGGCGTCACGCGATCGGCGTCCTGCTGTCGATCGAGATCATGTTCAACGCGGTCAACCTCGCCATCGTCGCGATCGCGTGGTCGCGCGGCCTCCTCGAGGGGGTCGTGCTCGTCCTCTTCGGGATCGCGATCACCGTCGCCGAGGCCGCCGTGGGGCTCGCGCTCGTGCTCCTCGCGACCCGGGTGCGACGCACCGCCGTCCTGGACGATCTTTCGGATCTTTCGGGATGATCCTCGGCGCCGTCGTCCTCGCCGGTCCTCTCGCCGCCCTCGCGGCGATCGGCCTCCTTCCGCCCTTGAGACGCAGCGGACTCCCGGCGGCGATCGTCTCGATCGCCGGGATCGCGCTCTCGCTCGCTGCGGCGGCCGTTCAGGCCGCGCCGTTTCTTCGCGACGGAGCGTCGCCCGCGGCGCTCGACTTCGTCTGGGCGCCTCTCGCGTCGGCCCCCGCGATCCGCTTCGGCCTCCTCGTCGACGGCCTCTCCGCGTCGATGGCGGTGCTCGTCTCGCTCGTCGCGCTCCTCGTGCAGATCTACTCGCTCGCCTACATGGCCGGCGAGCCGCGGCCGTCCCTGGGGCGCTACTACGCCTACCACTCGCTCTTCGCCTTCGCGATGCTCGGTCTCGTCCTCTCCCACAACCTGCTCCAGACCTACGGCTTCTGGGAGCTGGTCGGTCTCGGCTCGTATCTCCTGATCGGCTTCTGGTTCGAGCGCCCCGCGGCGGCGCGGGCGGCGCAGAAAGCGTTCTGGACGACACGCCTCGGCGACGTCGGGTTCGCGCTCGGGATCGTGATCCTCTGGGGCGCGTCGGGCACGTTCACCTTCTCCGACCTCTTCGCGAAAGCCGGCGACGGCAGCCTGGCGGGACTGCCGCTCGTCCTCGGCCTGACCGGGGTCTACCTCGGGGCGATGGGAAAGAGCGCGCAGGTCCCGTTCCACATCTGGCTGCCCGACGCGATGGAAGGGCCGACGCCGGTCTCCGCTCTGATCCACGCGGCGACGATGGTCGCGGCCGGCGTCTTCCTCATGGTCCGGATCGCGCCGCTCCTCCCGCACGCGCCGGCCCTGACCGAAGCGGTCTTCGCGATCGGCGTCCTCACGGCGTTCCTCGCCGCCTCGATGGCGCTCGTCGAGCGCGACATCAAGCGCATCCTCGCCTTCTCCACGGTGAGCCAGCTCGGATTCATGATGGCCGCGGTCGGCGCGGGATCGGCCTCGGCGGCCTACTTCCACCTCGCGACGCACGCCTTCTTCAAGGCGCTCCTCTTCCTGACCGCGGGATCGCTCATCCACGCGGTCCACACGAACGACATCTTCAAGATGGGCCGCCTCGCGCGCACGATGCCCCTGACCTCGATCTGCTTCGCGATCGGCGGCCTCGCCCTCGCGGGGATCGTGCCGACGTCCGGCTTCTTCTCGAAGGACGAGATCCTTGCCGCGGTCCTGGCGGGCGGCCACCCGGTCGGCTTCGCGATCCTGGTCGGCGTCGCCGGGATGACGGCGTTCTACATCGCGCGCGCGTTCTTCGTCGCGATCCTGGGGAGCGGTCAACCGGAAGGTCATCCTCACGAGTCGCCGGGCACGATGACGATGCCGATGCTCGTCCTCGCCGGCTTGGCGCTCGCGGGGGGTGCGCTGGCACCGGTCGTGCCGCGCCTCACCGCGGCGACGCTCGGCGCCCTGCCCGCGGAGACCGAGGGCGCTCCGTTCTTCGTGCCGGTCCTCGGGACGAGCGCCGCGCTCGTCGGCCTCGCGGTCGCGTGGGCGGGTTACGTCAAGAAGAGCTTCGACGTCGAGGCGCTCCGCCGCGCCGCGGGACCGGTCACGACCCTCCTCGAGCGCCGCTACTACATCGACGACCTCTTCGAGGCGGTCTACCGCCGCGTCTACCTCGGCATCTCCGCCGCCGTCGGTTGGACCGACCGCTACCTCGTCGACGGCGTCGTCAACGCGGTGACCTGGGGGACGTGGAGCCTCGCCGGCCGCCTGCGCGTGCTCCAGAGCGGCCGCGTCCAGGACGCGCTCTACTTCGTCGCAGGGGGGCTCGTCCTCCTCGCGGTGCTGGCGTGGGCGCGATGAGCGGCCATCTCCTCTCGCTGACCCTCGCGGGGCCGTTCGTCGCGGCGGTCGTCGTCTTCCTCTTGCCGCAGTCCGCCCGCCTCGCGATCCGCCTCGCGTCGCTTGCCGGGGCGCTCGTGCCGGCCGCGACCTCGGCCGTGATCCTCTCGCGCTACGACGTGGCGCGCGGGGGGTTCCAGCTCGAGGAGCACCTGCCGCTCATCCCGCGCCTCGGCGTCTCGTGGCATCTCGGCGCCGATGGGATCGCGGTCGCGCTCCTCGTCCTCACCGCGCTCATCCACGTCACGTCGGTCTGCACCTCGTGGAGCCTGAAGTCGCGCGAGAAGGAGTTCTTCCTCTTCGTCGCGCTTCTCGTCACCGGCGTCTACGGCGTTTTCGTCTCGCTCGACCTGTTCCTCTTCTTCCTCTTCTACGAGCTCGCCGTGCTCCCGATGTATGTGCTCATCGGCATCTGGGGCTCGTCGATGGACGTGCCGGGGCGGGGTCCGTTCGGCGGCCTCTTCAAGAAGGTCGGCGTCGGGCTCAAGGAATACGGTGCGATGAAGCTGACCCTCTACCTCCTCGCCGGGTCGGCGTTCATCCTGGTCGGGATCTTCGTCCTGTGGGTCCAGGGTGGGAGCACGTTCGATTACGTCGCGCTCTCGCGCGTCACCTTCGCCGGCGCTTCGGGCCGCACCCTCTTCCTTCTTTTCTACGTCGGCTTCGGTGTCCTGGCGGGGATCTGGCCGTTCCACACCTGGTCGCCGGACGGCCATGCCGCGGCGCCGGCCGCGGGCTCGATGATGCACGCCGGCGTGCTCATGAAGCTCGGCGCCTACGGCGTCCTCCGCGTGGGCTTCGGGCTCCTCCCCGCGGCCGCCGCCGATCTCGCGTGGCTCGTCGGCCTCGTCGCCGTGATCAACATCGTGTACGGCGCGCTCGGGGCCGGCTGGCAGAAGGACATCAAGTACCTGATCGCCTACTCGTCGGTCTCGCACATGGGAGTCGTCATGCTCGGCATGGCCACGCTCAACGCGGCGGGGATCACGGGCTCGGTCTACCAGATGGTCGCCCACGGGATCATGACGGCGCTCTTCTTCACGCTCGTCAACCTCGTCTACGACATCTCGCACCTCCGCGACATGACGAGGATGGGCGGGTTCGCCCACGCGATGCCGGCGCTCGCGACCTTCTTCGTGATCGCGGGGCTGTCCTCGCTCGGCCTTCCAGGGCTCGCGGGGTTCGTCGCCGAGCTCCTCGTCTTCCTCGGCGCCTGGACCTCCGCGCACCCCTGGTGGCTCGTCCCCGGCGTGCTCGGCGCGTTCATCACCGCGCTCTACGTCCTTCGCGCGGTGCGCACGATCTTCCTGGGCCAGGCCCCGCCCGCGGACCTGCACCTCCGCGACGCGCGCGGAGCGGAGTGGGCGACCTGCCTCCTCCTCGGAGGCGCTCTCGTCGTCCTCGGCGTGTGGCCGAAGCTCCTCCTCGATCCGATCGGTGCCGGCGTCGGCGAGCTCCTGACCCGGCTGGGGCGCTGAGATGGGTTTTCAAGCGGCGGCGCTCGAGATCCTCGTCCTCGCGGTCGCGGGGCTCGTCCTCCTGTGGGACCTCGCGTCTCCCGGCGGCCGCGCACGGGGAAACGGTCCTTACGTCCTCGCGTGCGTCGGCCTCGGCGCCCTCTTCGTCGCTTCGTTTTTTGTCACGGCCCCGGCTTCGCTCACCGACGCCTTCGTGCTCGACGGCTTCGCGCTCTACGTGAAGCGGATCCTGCTCGCATCGGCGCTCTTGGCGATCGTCGGTATGGGGCCTTACCTCAAGGCCCGCGGCTCGGGCGGCCGTTCGGCCGAGGCGATCGTCCTCTTGCTCTTCTCGACGGTCGGCGCGATGGCGCTCGTCTCCGCGCGCGAGCTCCTCACACTCTTCGTCGCGTTCGAGCTGGTGTCGCTTCCCCTCTACGTCCTCACGGCGCTCGAGAAGGAGCGACGCTCCTCGCCCGAGGGGGCGCTCAAGGTCTTCCTCTTCGGGAGCGTCAGCTCCGCGATCCTCCTCCTCGGGATCGGCTTCCTCTTCGCCGCGACCGGAACGACCTTCTGGATGCAGGTGGCCGCGTGGCCGCACGACCGGCTCGTGGGATTGGGCGCCGCGCTCGTCCTCGTCGGCTTCGGGTTCAAGATCGCGATCTTCCCGTTCTCGCTCTGGGTGCCCGACACCTACCAAGCGGCTCCCGCTCCGGTCGTCGCCTTCCTGTCCGTGGCGCCGAAGGCGGCCGCGGTCGCGGCGCTCTTCCGGCTCGTCTTCGAGCTGTTCGGGCCTGCGGGCGTCGGGATCAAGAGCTGGCTCGTCCTCCTCTCCGCGATCACGATGACGGTGGGAAATCTTCTCGCGCTCCGGCAGCAAGACCTCAAGCGCCTCCTCGCCTTCTCCGGCATCGCGCAGATCGGCTACGTGCTCGCGGCGCTCGCGGCGGGCACGCCGATGGCGGCGGGCTTGGCACTCTTCTACTTCGTCGCCTACCTCGTCTCGAACGCGGGCGCGTTCCTCGTCGTCGCGGCGCTCGAGACCGCGGGCGAGGCGCCGACGCTCCACGGTGCCAGGCGTCTCGTGCGCAGGAGCCCGGCGCTGGCGGCGTCGATGCTGGTCTTCCTGTTGTCGCTCGGAGGGATCCCGTTCGTGCTCGGCTTCTGGGGGAAGATGTACGTCTTCCTCGCAGCCGCGCAGGCCGGCCTTTACGGGCTCGTCTTCCTCGGCGCCGTGCTCGCGGTCGTCGCTCTCTTCTACTACCTGTCGGTGGCCCGTCTCATGTTCATGTCGACCGACGACGGACCCGACGTCCCGGTCGCCGCCCCGCTCCTGGCGGCGATCGTCGTGTGCGCGCTCGTGGCGGGGATCGGCGGGCTATTGCCGCAGAGACTGGTCAATTCTGCATTGTCGGCGGCAGAAACGATCACGGTTCCGTCATCCCGCTGACTATTCGCCGCACTTTTCGTGCGCCGTTTCAACCCCTCCTGGCACCGCTCCGCTGTTCACCGTACCTCCCCCTCATGGACCGGGTGTTGCAATAGGTCCTGGCGGGTAAAAGACCGTGAGAACGACACGAGCCAGCCGTCTTTTCGTGGCAGCCGCGATGCTGCTGGCGGGGACGGCCGCGCTCGCGGACGATCACCCGTCGCTCCCTTCGCCGTCGCTCGCACCGGCTCCGGTGGCGCCGTCCTCGACGTTCCTCGACACGGTCATCGTCCCTCGCGTCGACTCGAACTTGCGGTCCGACGCGGCCGCCGCCCTCGATTACGCAGGCTTCCGCAGCGACCCTTTCGCAAATCCGTGGACGCACGACAACCGGACGGTCCAGCGGGTCGGCAGCGGCGCGATCAATGCGACGCAGGACGCGGTCAAGCGTTACGTCGTCAGGCAGCTCGGCCTCGACAAGTGGTCGCTGCCGCTCGGCGGTGGAAGCAAAGGCGGCGGTCTCTCGTCGCTCCGGACCGACTCGGGCGGCATGCGCCTGCGCTTCGGCGTCGCGCACATGGCGCCCCGTGCCGAGCTGCTCATCCCCTCCGGGAACACCGGTCGGGTGACCCTCGGCCTCGACGGGCGCGGGCGCATGTCGATCGGGTTCGAGACCGCGCCCCAACACTTCCACGTCGGCGGATCCTACGACCCGATGTCGCACGATGCGAACATCGGGTTCGTCGCGCAGTTCTAGATCAGATCCGCACCTTCGCCCGATAGCTCCGCATCATGACCATCGCCCCGTTCAGGCGCTGGATCTTCCTGTTCCTCGCCTGGATCATCGGCAGGTCGTCGGTCGCGGGCTGCTCGGCGCGGATGTCGCGCAGGGCGCGGTCGATCTCGAAGGCGAGCTGGTCCATCTCGGGCTTCGTGAGCCCCTTGAACGACCGCTCCGTCACGGTCTGGAAGCCTTCCGCGATGTCCCTCGCGTAGGAGAACGCCGACCCGCCCGGAATCGCCATAGCCGCGGAAGGATACCTTACAAGCCGAGCGCCGAGGCCGACGCGCGCATCGCATCGACGACGAACACGATGTGGTCCTCGACCGTCATCCTGATCGCGGCGGCCCCGTTCACGATGTCGTCCCGATTCACGCTCCTCGCGAACGCCTTGTCCTTCATCCGCTTCTTGACCGACTCGTATTTCAGGTCGGCGAGCGCCTTCGAGGGGAGGACGAGCGTGCACGCGGTCACGAAACCGCACAGCTCGTCGACGGCGAAGAGGCACTTCTCGAGCCCGGTCGTGCGCGCGACCTTCGTGTGGTCACCGTGCGAGAGGATCGCGCGGCGGAACCACTCCGGGTAGCCGAGGCGCTCCAGGATCTCGCTCCCGCGGAACGGGTGATCGTCGAGCGACGGCCACCTCTCGTAGTCGAAGTCGTGGAGCAGGCCGACGAGACCGAACGCCTCCTCGGGCTCGCCGAGGCGCCGCGCGTGCGCGCGCATCGCGCACTCGACGGCGTACGCGTGCTTCCGGAGCCCCGCGCCCTGCGTGTACTCGTGGAGGAGGCCCAGCGCTTCGTCGCGTGACGGCAATTCGTTCATGCTCCCTATGCTAGCGTGCCGCGATGAGCCTCTCCCGCTGGAATCCGTGGCGGGGCCTCGGCGCCCTGCCGCCGAAGATCTGGATCCACTTCACCGCCACCCTGATCAACAGGATGGGGACGATGGCGATCCCCTTCCTCGTCCTCTACCTCACGAAGGACGTCGGGTTCACCGCCGAGCGTGCGGGGCTCATGCTGAGCCTCTACGGGATGGGCTCGCTCGTCTCCTCGCCGTTCCTCGGGAAGCTGGCCGACCGCATCGGCCCGGTCCGGGTCATGAAGGGGTCGCTGTTCGTCTCCGCCGGGTTCATGTTCCTCTACCCATTCGCGCACACGACGGCGCAGGTCGCCGCCGTCACCTTCCTCCTCGCGGTGGCGACCGAGGCATTCCGCCCTGCAAGCCTCGCGGTGCTCACCGACATCGCGCCGCCCGAGCTCCGGAAGGCCGCGTTCGCGGTGAATCGCCTCGCGATCAACCTCGGGATGAGCGTCGGGCCGGCGGTCGGGGGCTACCTCGCGGAGGTGAGCTTCCCCTCGATCTTCCGCGTCAACGGCACCGCCTCGCTCGCCGCGTGCGCCGTCCTCGCCTTCACCGGCTTCCAGGTCGCGCACCACCGTGCCACCGCAGCAGGCGACGCGCCGCGCTCCGGTCCTGCCTGGCGCGACCTGCGCCTCATCGCCTTCCTCGCCGCGTGCGTCCCGCTCGCCGCGGTCTTCTTCCAGCACGAAGGAGCGCTCCCGCTCGACGTCGTCCGCAACCTCGGCCTCTCGGAGTCGTTCTTCGGCTGGATGTTCACGATCAACACGATCATGATCGTGTTCCTGGAGGTGCGCCTCAACCTCTCGAGCGCGCACTGGCCGCACCGGAAGAGCCTCGCGCTCGGTGCCCTCTTCATCGCGTGCGGGTTCGGCGCCATGGCGTTCGCACACACGGGCGCGGCGGTCGCTGCCACCGTCGTCGTGTGGACGATCGGCGAGATGACCCTGCTCCCGAGCATGTCGAACTACGTCGCCGAGCTGTCCCCCGCCGACCGACGCGGCGAGTACATGGGCCTCTACTCGATGTCGTGGGGGATCGCCTTCGCGCTCGGCCCGTGGCTCGGCACGGTCGTCCTCGAGCGCTTCGGCCGCGACGTCCTCTGGGCCGGCGCGTTCGCCATGGCGGCGCTCGCCGCGCTCGCGATGTCGCGAATGCCCTCACCGCGCGAGGCGGGGACGACCGCGAGCCAAGCGGTCGAAACCGAGGAAGTCTCGGCCTGAGGGATTGATGTAGTCTAGGCACGCATGGATCTCGTGCAGCCCGACATCGACCGGTACCTTGCCGCCTTCGCCGCCCACGACGACCCGGTTCTCCGCAGGATGGAGGCGATCGCCGCCGAGCGCGACTTTCCGATCGTGGGGCCGCAGGTGGGGCGCCTCCTCGAGATGGCGGCGCGTGCGTGCGGGGCGCAGCGCGTGCTCGAGCTCGGCTCCGGATTCGGCTACAGCGCGTACTGGTTCCTGCGCGGCACGGGGCCGGCGGGCACGGTCATGCTCACCGAAGGGAGCGCGGAGAACGCGAAGTCGGCGGAGGCCTATCTCACGCGCGGAGGTTTCAGCGGGCGGTTCCGCATCGAGGTCGGCGACGGGCTCGCGATCGCGGAGGCGCTCGAGCCACCGTTCGACATCGTGTTCTGCGACATCGACAAGCACGACTATCCCAAGGCGCTGCCGATCGCGCGCCGCCTCGTGCGTCCCGGCGGCCTCTTCATCATCGACAACATGCTGTGGGACGGCCGCGTCCTGAACCCCGCACCCGACGATCACGTGACGCGCGGCGTGCTCGAGCTGACGGCGGCGCTCAAGAGCGCCCCCGACTTCGCGGTGTCGATCGTGCCGATCCGGGACGGCGTCGCGATCGCGACGAGGCTCGCGCCCTGACCCGCCTCGACGTCGGTAGTTCCGCGCCGCCCCTCTCCGGGACGACGGCGACCGGCGAGCACTACGACCTCGCCGCGCCGCGCGCGCGCAACGTCCTGGTCGAGTTCCACCGCGGCACCTGGTGACCGAACTGCGTGCGACGCATCGCGCAGTTGCGCGAAGGGGTCCAGAACCTTCGAGCCGCCGGACTCGACGTCGTGATCGTGCTCTGCCAGAAGCGGTCGGCGGTCACCGAGTGGGTCGTGCGTCACCCGCTGCCGTTTCCCTTGCTCGTTGACGGCGATCGTTCGCGTGCGAAGGGCTGGGGCGCGTACGTCCCGTTCTCCTATGACTCGATCAACATCGCGCGGCCCGCGTCGTTCGTCGTCGACACCGCCGGTGTGATCCGATACGCTCGCCTTTCGCGGCATCAGCTCGACCCGGCGCCGCTCGAGGGGATCCTCGGCGCCCTGCCTCTGTGAAGGAGCACGCCATGCGGATTCTCGTGACCTTCGTCCTCGCCGCCCTGGTCTCGACGGCCGCCGCCCGCGCCGAAGGCTCGCCCCTGGCGCCGCTCGACTTCCTCCTCGGCTCGTGGGAAGCGACCGGCGGCGGCGCGCCGGGAAGCGGCCTCGGCAGCACGACGTTCGAGCGCAAGCTCGGGAACAAGGTCGTGGTACGCACGAACCACGCCGACTACCCGGCGTCGAAGGATCGTCCGGCGTCCGTGCACGACGACCTCATGGTGATCTACGCCACGTCCGACGGTCAGATCCACGCGAGCTACTACGACAACGAGGGTCACGTCATCGACTACACCGTCGAGACGGCCGACGGCTCGGCGGTCTTCACGAGCGGCAACGTCCCCGGCATGGGGAAGTTCCGGCTGACCTACAAGCAGGCGTATGCGGGGATCGTGAGCGGACGGTTCGAGATCGCGCCCGCGAGCGACCCGCAGGCGTTCAAGAGCTACCTCGACTGGACGATGAAGCACCCGACGGCGCCCTCGAGGTAACGATGGCCGCGGCCTTCCTGACCGCGGAGTGGCGCCATCTGGTGCTGTTCAACTTCGCGGTGGACCCCGCTCTTCTCTCCCCGATCGTTCCCCACGGAACCGAGCTCGATGCGCCCGCGCATGTGAGCCTCGTCGGCTTCCGCTTCGAGAAGACGCGCGTCCTCGGGCTGCCGGTGCCGTTCCACCGCGACTTCGACGAGATCAACCTGCGCTTCTACGTGAGGAGCCGCATGCCCGAAGGCTGGCGCCGCGGCGTCGTCTTCGTGCGCGAGGTCGTGGCGAAGCGGGCGATCGCGATCGCCGCGCGCGCGATCTACAACGAGCCTTACGTCACGAGGCCGACACGATCGAAGGTAGATTCCGATGGCGCAACGTACGCGTTCGAGAACGAGACGTCGTGGCTCTCGCTCGGCGCGCACCACGACGAACCGCCCTCGTGGGACGACCACATCGAGGCGATGACGGAGAACCTCTGGGGCTACACGCGGCAGCGCGACGGCGGCACGATCGAATACGCGGTCGAGCACCCGCGATGGACCGTGTGGCGCGCGAGCCGATTCGAGCTCGCCGGCGACTTCGCAAGGTTCTACGGCGACGCGTTCGGCGCCGTGCTCTCGTCGGCGCCCCGCTCCGTTCTCGTGGCGGACGGATCGCCGGTCGTGGTGCGCCGAGGCGAGCGCGTGGGTTGAAGATCCCGAGCCTCCCGATTGACCTTATCCTGCGCGCGTGACGCGCGCCGCCTTCGCCACCCTCCTCGCCCTCGTCGCCTTCGCATCGAACTCGATTCTGTGCCGGCTCGCGCTGCGCGCCGGCGCCATCGATCCCGCGAGCTTCACCGCGATCCGCCTCGTCTCGGGAGCGGTCGTGCTCTCGATCCTCGTGGCGGCGCGAAAAAAGACGCCGGCGGCAGGTGCTCGCCGCCCCTGGCTCGCCGCGTTCTGGCTCACCCTCTACGCGGTGCCGTTCTCATGGGCGTACGTCGATCTCCCGGCCGGGACCGGTTCTCTCTTGGCCTTCGCCTCGGTGCAGATCACGATGATCGTCGTCTCAATCGTCCGCGGCTCGGCCCCGACGCTCAGACAATGGGGCGGCCTCGTCATTGCGTTTCTCGGTGTGGTCTGGCTCGTGCTCCCCGGCGTCGCGGCACCGCGACCCGCGAACGCCGCGCTCATGATCGTCGCCGGCGCGGCGTGGGGCTTCTACACGCTGGGCGGCCGCGGCTCTACCGACCCGCTCGGTCAGACCGCCCGGAATTTCGTCTGGTCACTTCCCTACGTGTTCGTCGTGTGCGCGTTGACGTGGCCTCGGAGCGTTCCGGCGACGAGCGGCGTCGTCTGCGCGATCGCGTCCGGAGCGCTCGCCTCGGGTCTGGGCTATGCGATCTGGTACGAGGCGCTCCGGTCTCTCTCGGCGATCCCCGCAGCCTCGGTACAACTCGCCACGCCCGTGATCACTGCGGCGGGAGGAATCGCTTTTCTCGGGGAGACGCTCTCGCTGAGGCTCGTGGAATCCTCCGTTCTCGTGCTCGGCGGAATCGGGCTGACATTCGCGCGCTCACGCCGAGGACCTTCGTGAAGGAACGGATCGCGTGGTCGCGAGTGCTCTCGCTGGTGGTCGCGGCGATCTACCTGGGCCCGTGCCTGTTTCAGCCCGGGCCCGGCCCCTTCTTCAAGGCTGCGACGTTCATGGCAATCCCGTTTCTCTCCATCTGGTTTCCACTGAAGACCGCGGAGTTCGTCTCGGCGTGGTACAACCGCGGCGACATCGACGACGTCGATCCTCCCGAACGCTTGATCGTCGCGCTCGCCTGGATCGTCTACCTGCTGCCTCTCCTCTGGGTACTCGCCACGGCGCGAGCGCTGGTGCGACATTGAGCGTCATGAGCCTTCCCGACCTCATCGCTGCGCTCCGAGCGCATTACGGCAAGCCGCAGGCTCCGCCGACGACCGATCCGTTCGAGCTGGTCCTCTACGAGAACGTCGCGTACCTGGCGTCGCCGGAGAAACGTCGAGCGGCATTCGAGGAGCTGAAGCAGACCGTCGGCACCGACCCCGCGAAGATCCTGGCGGCGAAGCCGGCGGCGCTCGAGCGGATCACCGCCCGAGGCATCCTGGCTCCGATGTTCGCCGAGAAGCTCCGGGACTGCGCGACGCTCGCGATGGAGGTCGATCTCGCCGGTCCGATCGATCAGGCGAAGAAGGCGCTCCGGAAATTCCCCGGGATCGGCGAGCCGGGGGCGGAGAAGATCCTGACCTTCGCCGGGCGCGCGGCGTTCCTGGCGCCCGAGTCGAACGGGCTCCGCGTGCTGGCGCGTGTCGGCTTGATGCGCGAGGACAAATCGTATGCGAAGACGTACGCGGCAGGGCGCGCGTTGGGTGCGGCGCTCGGCGATGCGCCCCGCATCCAGCGCGAGGCGCATCTCCTGCTGGCCGAGCACGGCCGTACGTTGTGCAAGCGCAGCGCACCGCTCTGCGACCGGTGTCCCCTCCTCAAGCGCTGCGCCTACGCAAGAGCCGCTACTGCGCGTTCGCGCGGGTGATCGTGACGCTGCGGAGCACGATGCCGGTCACGATGAGACCGACCGGCAGGATCCAGCCCGGAAGGTCCAGCTTCGTCACGCACAGGATCAGCCCGATGAGAACCGCGATCATGATCACCGCTCGGATGCCCGAGAAACCCATGACGCCTCCTCGGAGGTGTTCGACCTCGCTGCGACGAAACCTAGGAACCTCGAAGGGGGGAGGCAACCCGCCGCCCAATTGGCCCGGAATGCCGGGAGATCCTGCTATGCTGGACGGCCATCCCCTCTGGATAGGAGACAAGCAATGAAGCGTACGGCCTCGGCTCAGTGGAAGGGCGGACTCAAGGACGGGAAGGGCACGATCTCGTGCGAGAGCGGTGTGCTCTCCAACGCGCAGTACTCGTTCTCGACGCGGTTCGAGAACGGCATCGGCACGAACCCGGAAGAGCTGGTCGGCGCGGCGCACGCCGGCTGCTTCTCGATGGCGCTCTCGGGGCAGCTCGGCAACGCCGGCATGACGGCGGAGAGCATCGCGACGACGGCGACGGTCACGATGGAGAAGACCGACGCCGGCCCCACGATCACGAACGTCCACCTCGACGTGAAGGTCCGCATTCCCGGCGGCAA
Organism: Candidatus Polarisedimenticolaceae bacterium; assembly: GCA_036275915.1. Classification (NCBI taxonomy): domain Bacteria; kingdom Pseudomonadati; phylum Acidobacteriota; class Candidatus Polarisedimenticolia; order Candidatus Polarisedimenticolales; family Candidatus Polarisedimenticolaceae; species Candidatus Polarisedimenticolaceae bacterium. Next base: position 619,234 of record DASUCV010000004.1, read on the forward strand.
CGCCGAGGCGTTCCAGAAGGCGGCGAACGACGCGAAGACCGGCTGCCCGATCTCGCGCGTCCTGAACACGAACATCACGATGGACGCCAAGCTCGAGTCGTGACGGAGCGCCGCCGGGCTGCGCTCGACATGCCGCCGGAGGAGTTCCGTGCGCTCGGTCACGCTCTCGTCGACCGGCTCGCGGAGTTTCTCCATGCGGTTCCCTCGAGAGCCGTCACGCCGGCGGAGGCGGCGCCCGCGCTCCGCGCGCTCCTCGGCGACGATCGCCTGCCCGAGCACGGGGCCGAGGCGGGCCCGCTCGTCACGCGGGCGGCCGATCTCGTGATCGACCATTCGCTCTTGAACGGTCATCCGCGATTCTTCGGTTACATCACGTCGTCGGCCGCCCCGATCGGGGCGCTCGCCGATCTCCTCGCGGCGACGGTGAATCCCAACTGCGGGGCGTTCGCGCTCTCGCCGATCGCCACCGAGATCGAGGCGCAGACGATCCGGTGGATCGCCGATCTCCTCGGCTACCCGCGCGACTGCGGCGGCCTCCTCGTCAGCGGCGGCAACATGGCGAACTTCGTCGGCTTCCTCGCGGCGCGCCGCGCGAAGGCAGGCGCCCGCGTGCGAGAAGAAGGACTGCGGGGCGGGCCGGAGCTCGTCGTGTACGTCTCGAAGGAGACGCATACCTGGATCGAGAAAGCGGCCGATCTCTTCGGGCTCGGCACGACGTCGATCCGCTGGATCAGGACCGATGCCGGCCTCGCCATGGACACGGACGCGCTCGCCGCCGCGATCGTCGAGGACAAGCGGAGCGGTCGCCAACCGTTCCTGGTCGTGGGCACCGCCGGGTCGGTGAGCACCGGCGCGATCGATCCCCTGGACGCGATCGCGCGGATCTGCCGCGAGCACGAGCTCTGGTTCCACGTCGACGGGGCGTACGGCGCGCCGGCCGCCGCCCTTCCGGAGGCACCTGCATCGCTCAAGGCGCTGTCCCTCGCCGACTCGGTCGCCGTCGACCCGCACAAGTGGCTCTACGCGCCCCTCGAGGCCGGGTGCGTCCTCGTCCGCGACCGTCGCGCGCTCGAGGACACCTTCGCGTACCACCCGCGCTACTACGCCTTCAAGACGGAAAACGACGAAGCGCCTCTCGACTATTACGGCCTCGGCTTCCAGAACTCGCGCGGCTTTCGCGCGCTCAAGGTCTGGCTCGGGCTCCTGGCCGCCGGACGCGACGGCTGTGTCGCCGCGATTTCGGGCGACATCGCGCTCGCACGCACGCTCGAGTCGGCGGTGCTCGAGCACCCCGAGCTCGAGGCCGGGCCGGGCGGCTTGAGCATCGCGACGTTCCGATTCGCTCCGCCCGACGGAAAGGACCTCGATGCGCTCAACCGGGAGATCCTCACGAGGATCCAGACCGGCGGCGAGGCCTTCGTCTCGAACGCCGAGATCGGTGGCGCGGTCTTCCTGCGCGCCTGCATCGTCAATTTCAGGACGCAGCGAGCCGATGTCGAGGCGCTTCCCCCGCTCGTCGTCAGGATCGGCCGCGAGCTTCGCCGATAATGGGAGACGGCATGAACCGGCCGTTCGTCTACGTGAACATGGCGATGAGCGCGGACGGGAAGATCACGTCCAAGCTCCGGGAGGAGCCGCGCTTCACGTCGCCGCGTGACAAGAAGACGATGGACAAGCTCCGCGCCGAGGCGGACGCCCTGCTCATCGGCGCGGGGACGCTCCGTCACGACGACCCGCGCCAGGACGTCCGCGACCCGGAGATGAAGGCGTACCGTCGCTCGCTGGACAAGCCGGATCTCCTCCTGAACGTCCTCGTCACGGCGTCCGCCGACGTCGATCCGCAATCGAAGCTGTTCGACCCGGCGAAGTCCGAGGCGTGCGTCGTGGCGACGGTCGAGGACGCTCCGGAGGAGCGTCTCCGGCGCCTCCGGGAGGTGGCGGAGATCTGGACGCTCGGCCGCGGCCGCGTCGACATCCCGCTGCTCCTCGCGCGCCTCAAGGCGCGGGGCGTGGAGCGGCTCCTCGTCGAGGGGGGCGGCGACATGAACTGGAGCTTCGTCGAGAACGACGCGATCGACGAGCTGTACGTCACCGTCGCGCCCGCGATCTTCGGCGGCCGGGACGCGCCGACGCCGGTCGAGGGTGAAGGGCTCACGATGGCGTCGCGGCGGAAGCTCAGGCTCGTCTCCGCCGAGATCGTCGAGGGCGAGATCTTCTGCCGGTACGCCTTCGTCCGATGATCGACCGCGGAAGGGTCGCTGACGCCCTCGACGAGATCGGCGTGCTCCTGGAGCTCCTCGGCGAGAACGCGTTCAAGACCCGCGCGTACGCGAACGCCGCTCGCATCGTGCGCGGCCTCGACGAGGACCTCGAGACGGTGATCCGCGACAAGCGGCTCGGCACGATCAAGGGGATCGGCCCCGCGCTCGTCGACAAGATCACGACGCTCGTCGCGACGGGCGGCCTCCCCGCGCTCGAAGAGCTCCGGCGGCAGGTGCCGCCGGGAATGCTCGAGTGGCTCCGCGTCCCCGGGCTCGGCGTCAAGAAGGCGCGCGCGATCCACCTGACGCTCGGCATCTCGACGCTCGACGAGCTCGAGGAGGCGGCCCACGCGGAGAAGCTCCGTGTCCTCGAAGGCTTCGGCGCGGCGACCGAGGCGAAGATCCTCGAAGGAATCGGACGCGTCCGCCGGCACGCCGGCCGGTTCCACCGGCCGCTCATCCTCGAGGAGGCGCGGCGCCTCCGGGACGCGCTCGCCGTGCTCCCCGGCGTCACCGTCGAGATCGCGGGCTCCGCGCGCCGCGGAGCGGCAACGTCGAAGGACGTCGACCTCGTCGCGGCCGCCTCGGATCCGGCCCCCGTGATGGAGGCGTTCCTCGCGTTGCCCGGGATCGACGGCATCGTCGGGCGGGGGCCGACGAAGTGCAGCGTGCGCCTCGCGGCCGGCCCGAACGCCGACCTGCGCGTCGTGACGCCGGAAGCGTTCCCGTTCGCGCTCTGCTACTTCACCGGGAGCCAGGCCCACAACATCGCGCTCCGCGGCCGGGCGCAGCAGCGCGGAATGCGTTTGAACGAGTACGCGCTCGTCCGGGAGGCCGACGGATCGCGAGTCCCGTGCTCGAGCGAGGCGGAGATCTACGCCGCTCTCGGCCTCGCCTACGTCCCCCCCGAGCTGCGCGAGGACGCCGGCGAGATCGCCGCCGCGGAGCGCGGCCCGCTTCCCGATCTCGTGACCGTCGCCGATCTCAAGGGAATCCTGCACGTCCACTCGACTTGGTCGGACGGCACGGCGACGATCCGCGCGATGGCCGAAGCGGCGCGCGCGATGGGGATGACCTACCTCGGCATGTGCGACCACTCGCGCTCGGCGGCGTACGCGGGTGGGATGTCGATCGAGCGCGTCCTCGAGCAGCATCGCGAGATCGACACGTTGAACGCCGAGTATGCGGGTGCGTTCACCGTGCTCAAGGGGATCGAGGTCGACATCCTCGTCGACGGCACGCTCGACTATCCCGACGAGGTCCTGCGGAGCTTCGATCTCGTCGTCGCCTCGGTGCACAGCCGGTTCAACCTGAGCGCGGCCGAGCAGACGGAGCGGATGATCCGGGCGGTCCGGAGCGGCTTCGTCGACATCGTCGGGCATCCCACCGGGCGGATCCTCCTCGGCCGAGACCCGTACCCGCTCGACCTCTTCGCGCTCATCGACGCCGCCGCGGAGCGGGGCGTCGCCATCGAGGTCAACGCGCACCCGCACCGGCTCGACCTCGACCCGGTGGGTCTCCGCCACGGTCTCGCGCGCGGACTCGAGACCGCGATCGATCCCGACGCTCACGAGACCGGCGGCTTGCACGACATCACCTACGGGATCGACACGGCGCGGCGCGGCGGCTGCACCGCCGCGGACGTGCTCAACACGAAAACCCTTTCCGGGCTGCGCGCGTGGCTCCAGGATCGCCGGCGATGAGGGAGTCCCCGGCGGACAGGAAGACGCGCGCGAAGCGCATCGTGCGGACGCTCAAGAAGCTCTACCCGGACGCCGAGACGGAGCTTCGGCATCGGAACCCTCTCGAGCTGCTCGTCGCGACGATCCTCTCGGCGCAGTGCACCGACGCGCGCGTCAACCTCGTGACCCCGGCCCTCTTCGCGAAGTACGAGACCGCCGCCGACTATGCGCGCGCGAAGACACCCGACATGGAAGAGCTCATCCGATCGACCGGGTTCTTCCGGAACAAGGCGAAGTCGATCATCGGCCTCGGCCGAGCGCTCGCCGAGCGCCACGGCGGGAAGGTGCCCGACACGATGGAGGAGCTCGTGAAGCTCCCCGGGGTCGGGCGCAAGACGGCGAACGTGCTCCTCGGGAGCTGGTTCCGCCGGCCGGCGATCCCCGTCGACACTCACGTCCAGCGCGTCGCAGGGCGTCTGGCGTTGACCCGTGAGACCGATCCGGTCGCGATCGAGACCGACTTGCAGCAGGTCATCCCCGAAAAGGATTGGACCTTCGCCTCGACCGGGCTCATCTGGCACGGCCGTCGCGTTTGTCATGCCCGCAAGCCCGACTGCCCGTGCTGCGCGCTGAACCCCGACTGTCCGTTTCCCAGGCCTTGACGCACGGGCGCTCGCCCGCTCCCTTCGCTATATTGCCCCGCGTCCCTTTGGTCACGGGAGGAGCGGGATTGCGTCCGGGGGATCGCTTCAAGCCCATCGCGGCGGATGAGCTCTACGAGAGGCTCGCGATGGGCGAGCCGTTCTGCGTCGTCGACGTCCGGACCGACGGCGAGTACGCACAGGCCCACATCCCCGGCTCGATCCTCATGCCGCTCCACGAGCTTCCCGCGCGCGCCGCGGAGATCCCGAACGGCGGCACGCCGATCGCGATCGTCGCCGAGCAAGGGCACCGCAGCGTCTCCGCGTGCAACTTTCTGGCGGAGTGCGGCTTCGGCCCTCTCTACAACCTGGACGGCGGCCTGACGCGCTGGCACGGGCCGCTCGCCACGGGGATCAACGGGCAGCACCACCCGCATCAGCTCATTGCGCCGACGCCGTGGCTCGTGGAGAACTTCCATCACCTCCCGAAGGGCGTGGCGCTCGACGTCGCGATGGGCAACGGCCGGAACGCGATCTATCTCGCGACGCGGGGATTCGACGTCGACGGCGTCGACGTCGACCCGGACGTCGTCGCGACGGCGCGGCAGACCGCCCGCCGGTTCCACGCGCCGATCCGCGCGATCGTCGGCAACGTCGAGGATGGGACCTACATCCTGCCGATGGAGGCGTACGACGTCATCGTCGTCTTCAACTTCCTCCACCGCCCGCTCTTCTGCGACATCCGCGACGGCCTGCGGCCCGGTGGCGTCGTCGTCTACCAGACGTATTTCGAGGATCAGATCCGCTTCGGCAAGCCGACGAGCCCCGCCCACCTCCTCGCGAAGGGCGAGCTGGAAGAGGCGTTCTCGTCGTTCGAGATCCTGCGGCACCACGAGCGGATCGACGCCGCGGTGCCGGGCGGGCCGCTCTGCGCGCTCGCCGGGATCGTCGCGAGGAAGCCCGAAGCCTGATCGCGCTACCATGGCTCCATGTCGGCCGAGCGTTTGGTTCCCGTCTTCCCCCTCCCCGACGTCGTCTTCTTCCCTCGCACCGTCCTGCCGCTCCACGTCTTCGAGTCGCGCTATCGCGCGATGGTGAAGGACGCGCTCGCCGCCGACCGCACCTTCGCGGTGGCGCTCCTCCAGCCCGGCTGGGAGAAGGACTACCGCAGGAGCCCCGCGTTCCATCCCATCGCCACGATCGGACGGATGGAGGACGTCGAGACGACGCACGATGGGAGATTCCTGCTCCGCCTGGTCGGCGTCAGCCGTGTGCGCCTCGGCCGTGTCGCGCGGGAGACCCCCTACCGGGTCTGCCGCGCCGACGAGATCCCCGAACGGCCGCTGAACGCGACCGACCCGAAGCTGCGCCGGGCGAAGCTCGATCTGCTGGCGTCGCAGGTGTGCCTCGCGCGCGAGCTCGCCGGTACCGCGCACACAGGGCTGATCCTGGACGAGACGCTGTCGTTCGAGGCGGCGGTCAACGGCGCCTGCACGATCCTACCGGTCGAGACCGCCGTGCGGCAGTCGCTCCTCGAGATCGACGATCTCATCGAGCGCCACCGCCGCGCGGCGAAGATCCTGGACGAGATCCTGGAGCGTGTGCTGCGGCTGAAATCGCTCAGGGGACGGGACGAAGGATCGAGCGGGCTCAACTGACCGTGTAGGTAGGCTGGAGCTTCCGCCGCCGCAGGAGGCGCCACATCAGCCACACGGCGCCCGCGAGGAGCAGGAACGGAAGCAGCGGCACGATCAGGATCGCGCCGAAGACGAGGAAGGCGATCGCGAGACCGATCCCGCCCACGACGAGCCCGAGGAGGCCGAAGACGAGGCCGAAAGTCAGCTTGAGGCCGAACGCCGCGAGGCGAATCGGCAGAAAGACGACCGCGAAGACGAGACGCAGGAAAAGCCCGACGAGCATGAGCGGCACGACGAGCACCATCGCCAAGAGCAGCAGTCCGAACATCGTCAGCCCCGGGCCGGGGGGAAGACCCCGGACACGCCCGATGGTACGAGGGCGGCGGCGCCCGGGTTCTCGCCTGCGTTAACCTTTCCCCGTGCACCGCCACGCCCACGGCCCGGACGGCCACGCGAAAGAGTCGGAGCAGCGCCGTTTGCGCTGGGTCCTGGCCCTGACGCTCGTGTACACCGTCGCCGAGATCGCGGGCGGGCTGGCGTCCAACTCGCTCGCGCTCCTGGCGGACGCGGGCCACATGGTCACGGACGATCTGGCGCTCGGCCTCGCCGTCCTCGCGGCCTGGTTCGCGAGCCGCCCTCCCGACCGCGGAAGGACGTACGGCTACCAGCGCGCCGAGATCCTGGCGGCGCTCGTGAACGGGATCGGGCTCGCGGTCGTGTGCGCGTTCATCTTCTGGGAGGCGATCCGCCGCTTCAACGCGCCTCCCGACATCCGGACCGGGATGATGGCGTGGATCGGCGCCGGCGGGCTCGCGGTCAACACGGTCTCGGCTCTCCTCCTTCACCGGCACGCGCACGGGCTGAACGCGCGCGCCGCGCGCCTGCACGTCCTCGGCGATCTCTTCGGGTCGATCGGGGTGCTCGCCGCCTCCGCTGCGATCGCGCTCTTCGGCTGGGGCTGGGCGGACCCGGTGACGAGCATCGTCATCGGCGTCATCGTCGTCGTGAGCTCGATCCGCCTCATCCTCGATTCGGTGCACGTGCTCATGGAGGGGACCCCGGGACATCTCGACGCCGAGGAGATCCGCCGCGCGCTCGCGGCGCTGCAGGGGGTGACCGACGTCCACGACCTCCACGTCTGGTCCCTCGGAGGGCGGGTCCCGCTCCTGACCGCGCACCTCCGGGTCGAGCACTCGGCGCGCGGTCATGACGTCCTGAGGGTCGCGACGGCGCTCCTTTCGGAGCGTTTCGCGATCGGCCACGTCACCCTCCAGATCGAGCCGGCCGACTTCAACATCCGAGGACTGCCCGCCCCCGTTGACAAGGGCGGCGCCTCGACGTAAAGCCTCCGCGTGCGCCTCCCCGCCCTCGTTCTTGTCGCCGCGCTTGTCGCCGCCGCCGCGCTCGCTGCCGAGCCGGCCGACGTCAAGATCGCCCCGTGGCTCTCCTCACGGCTCGCGGGCGGCGCCCAGGACGGCCTCCTCGTTCTCTTCGACGACGACGCCGGATTGCAGCGCACGCTCCACGGTGCGCGTGGATCCGCCGGGGTCTACGCCGCGCTCACCGAGCGCGCGCACGCGACGCAGGCGTCGCTCCGGGCCGCGCTCACTGCGGACGGGATTCCGTTCCGCCCGCTCTACCTCGTCAACGGCCTCGCCCTCCGCGGGGATCTCGCGCTGGCGCGGCGGATCGCGGCCCGCCCCGAGGTCGTCCGGATCGTGGGCGATCCGAAGGTGCAGGGGATCGAGTCGAGCCTCTTCTCCCCCGCCCCGTCGGCGATCGACACGATCGAGTGGGGCGTCTCGCGCGTGAACGCCGACCACGTCTGGACCCTGGACGGCAAGCGCGGCGAGGGGATCGTCGTGGCCTCCGCGGACACCGGCGTCGAATGGACGCATCCGGCGATCCAGGGAAAGTATCGCGGCTGGAACGGGACGACCGCGAGCCACGACTTCAACTGGTTCGACGCGATCGACGCCACGACGACGGCGCCGCTCGACGACAACAACCACGGCACGCACACCACGGGCACGATGGTCGGGGACGACGGCGCGGGGAATCAGATCGGCGTCGCGCCCGGAGCGAAGTGGATCGCCTGCCGCAACATGGACCACGGGGTCGGGCAGCCGTCGACCTACATCGCGTGCAACCAGTTCTTCCTCGCCCCTTTTCCGCACGGCGGCGATCCGGAGACCGACGGCGACCCTTCGCTCTCTCCCGACATCGTCAACAACTCGTGGAGCTGTCCGACGTCGGAGGGCTGCGACGCCTTCGTTCTCGAGTCGAGCTTCGCGGCGCTCCGGGCCGCGGGGATCCTCGCCGTCGCCGCGGCGCAGAACAGCGGCCCGGGCTGCAGCACCGTGACCGATCCCCCGGGGATCTACGACGAGGCGCTCGTCGCGGGCGCGTCGGACATCAACAACGCGCTCGCCGGCTTCTCGTCGCGCGGGCCGGTGACGACCGACGGAAGCGGGAGGATGCGGCCCGACGTCGCGGCGCCCGGAGTCTCGGTCCGCTCGTCGATCCGCGGCGGGACGTACGCGAGCTTCAGCGGCACGAGCATGGCGAGCCCCCACACCGCCGGCTCGGCGGCGCTCCTCTGGTCGGCGAAGCCGCAGGTGCGCGGGCTCATCGGGATCACGAAGTGCTTGCTGAGCCGCTCGACGACGACCGTGCTCACTCTGTCCTCGCCCCAGACCTGCGGGGGCACGACGGCCGCCGACCGGCCGAACAATTTCTGGGGCTGGGGCTTGGTCGACGCCTACAACGCGATCCACTTCGGCCCCGACTCGGATGGCGACGGGATCGCCGATGTGTGCGACTGCCGGCCGGCCGACTCCGGGGTGTACGACACGCCCTCGGACGTGACGCGGCTCGAATTCAACGCCTCCAAGACGCTCCTGTCCTGGGACGACCAGTCCCGTCAGGCGGGCAACGCGACCGTCTATGACGTGGTTCGCGGCGATCTTCAGACGCTGCGCGCCACCGGGACGATCGCCGATGCGCTCTGCCACGGCCCCGCGGGGACGGCGACCAGCCTCGGCGACCCTTCGATTCCTGCGGTGGACGCCGGCTTCTACTACGTTGTCCGCGCCCGGAACGCCTGCGGGGACGGCGGATGGGGAGCGTCCTCGAGCGGCCCGCGCACCCACGCCACCTGCCCGTAAGGGTCCCGAGCCCGGCTTGAATGGAGTGGCCCGGTGTGGTCGACTGACCCGCCATGGCGTTCAAGACCATCATCGAGCCGTTCCGGATCAAGACCGTCGAGCCGATCCGGCGGACGACCCGCGCCGAGCGCGAGGCCGCCCTCGTCGCGGCGCATCACAACCTCTTCCTGCTCCCCGCGCGCGACGTGCTCATCGATCTCTTGACCGACTCGGGCACCGGCGCGCTCTCGTCGGAGCAGTGGGCGGCGATGATGCGCGGCGACGAGTCGTACGCCGGCTCGGAGTCGTTCTACCGGTTTCAGTCGACGGTGCAAGAGATCACCGGCTATCCCCACGTCCTGCCGACGCACCAGGGGCGCGCGGCGGAGCGGATCCTCTTCGGCACGATGGTGAAGCCCGGCGACGTCGTCCCGAACAACACGCACTTCGACACGACGCGGGCCAATGTGGAGCATCGCGGGGCGACGGCGCTCGACCTTCCGCTCCGCGAAGGTCTCGATCCGACGTCGCCACATCCGTTCAAGGGGAACATGGACGTGGCCCGCCTGACGCGCGTCCTCGAGGAGAACCCCGGGAAGGTCCCGCTCGTCATGCTCACGATCACGAACAACTCCGGCGGCGGGCAGCCGGTGAGCCTCGAGAACGTGCGGGCCGTCCACGACGTCTGCCGCGCCCGCGGGATCCCCCTGTTCCTCGATGCCTGCCGGTTCGCCGAGAACTCCTGGTTCGTCAAGACACGCGAGTCCGGCCGGGCCGCGCTGTCACCGCTCGCGATCGCGCAGGAAACGTTCTCTCTCGCCGAAGGCTGCACGATGAGCGCCAAGAAGGACGGGATGGTGAACATCGGCGGCTTCCTCGCCCTTCGTGACCCCGACCTTGCGCGCCGGTGCAGCGACCTGCTCATCCTCACGGAGGGGTTCGTCACCTACGGCGGCCTCGCGGGCTACGACCTCGAGGCCCTCGCGGTCGGCCTGAAGGAAGTCCTGCACGAGGACTACCTCGAATACCGGACGCGCTCCGTCGCCTACCTCGCCGAGCGCCTCATCGCGGGCGGCGTGCCGATGATGACCCCCGCCGGCGGGCACGCTCTCTACCTCGATGCGAAGCGGTTCCTCCCCCACGTGCCCCAGGAGGAATACCCGGCGTGGGCGCTCTCGCTCGCCCTCTACCTCGAGGGCGGCATCCGCTCGGTCGAGATCGGATCGGTCATGTTCGGGCGCCAGCCCGACGGAAGCGAGCGGCCCGCGCCGATGGAGCTCGTGCGCCTCGCCTTCCCGCGGCGGGTGTATACGCAGAGCCACGTCGACTACGTCGCCGAGGTCGTGCTCCACGTGAAGACGCTCGCGTCGAAGATCCGCGGCGTGCGCATCGTCGAGGCGCCGCCGACCCTCAGGCACTTCTCGGCGCATCTCGCGCCGGCGGGACCGGCGCTCATCGCCACCTAGCACAGCGAACGCCGAGTTCGATCATCTCGGAGTGTCGAGGAAGAGAACCATTCCGCGCTTGAGCAGCACGATCACGCCATCGGACATCGGGTTTTTGGCGAGTGCCTCGACATCGTTCCCAGTGGACGACAAACGAGAGCCACCGTCGATCAGGTCGTGTCCGTCAAGAATCCAGAGTCCGGCACCGCCCATCCAGATGCGGCCGCGGCGATCTCGTGCGAGTCGGCGAACCTCTTGTGGGGGGACAGGAAACTCGCACGACAAGAGAGTATTGCTCCGTGTGTCGAAGACCTTCAGACCAGCGCTCGTAGCCACCAGCAGGCGGGATGGTGCCAGAGCGATCGCGTCGTAGACTTCGAGGCTGTCATCGCCATCGAGTTTGACGTCGCGGAGGCGCGCCGAATGGAACTCACGGTCGTAGTCGAACATGACCAGACGATGGTCGATCGCCAGAGGACTGAGTCGCCTGTTCAAGATGAACCACGGTGGGCCAATCTCGGAGACGACCTTCTGCAGGTCCACGGTTGAATCAGGGAGATCGCTTGCCTCGGATCCAGCATCCGCGTCGACCCAGTCTCCACCGACCAACCGCGTGATCCGCCCGCCGCCGAAATGCCATATCGCGCCGTCGGCCGTGCCCAGAATGTCCCGCCACCAGTCGTCGGATGTCCATCGGTGCAGCACCTCCACGCGGTCATGGCGCCAGCGTGACAGCACACGGGAACCCGGAGACTCGCACGATGTCGCCGTCATGAGCAGCGAATCGTTGGCCCCTGGCGTGACAAACCCTTCGCTCCAGCAGTCTTCGCCCGTGTCCGAAGGGAACACCGGCAGTTCTTTCCAAATTTTGCCGTCGAAGACTTGTGGCGAGCGCGCCTCGGTCGAATTCACGAAAGCGATGCTGGATCCGAACGTGACGAGCGTGTCGAATCCGGTGCCGGTCGGCTGAAAGGGAACGGCCTTCGAGAGCACTTTTCCGAAGTCCAAGAGCAGATACCCATCAAGCTTTGTGGCGAGCAAGAAACGAAACGGACGATCGAGAGGGTGGGCTTTTACGATCGATGGATAGAACCCTACCGCGTTGGCGCGGCCGGTACCGTAGCGAAGATGAAGGCGTGCGGCATCGTTCCAGGTCTTGAACTCTTGGTCGACAAGAAAAACTCGGTCGTAGGAGAAGACGAGCAAATGCCCCGGCGTCGCGTCAGGGATGACGGCGCTTATCGGCAACAACGGACGGTCCTTGGGTGGATCGAACTTCGGGTCGTCCGGGCGATAGTTCGTCTGTTCATAGAGGATCGAGAAGGCGTCGTCTCGAACTGAGCCGATGAACGCGCCGCTCAGGCCCAGGTGCATGCCTCCGCCGAACGCGAGGACGCCCCCATCGACGGACGCGAACCCATAGACGTCGCCCGAGTCAAACCACTTCTGACGCCCGAGATCGACGTCCAAGTATCCGCATCGCCCTCCGAACTCGCCCGCGTCGAACCCGATCCAGAGCCGGTGCTCCGACAGGAGGAAGGTGCGATCCCCGTTGAATTCCCCCTCGAGTCGGAATGCCGCCTTCCCGGGTAGGTTGAATACGGTCAAGACGTCCGCGTCGTACTCACCGCCCCCCTCTTGAGCCGTCCAACGCTTGCGCTCGCTGCTTGCCGTTACGATCAAGACGCGTGGCTCGACCCATTCGCTCGGCATGGGACTCACCCAAACCGGTCGACCCGTGACGTGAGCGATCGCATTCAGACTCATCCGCGCGATGTCGACGGTGTAGACCGTGCCGTCCTCAGCAGCGGCGATGATGACGCCGTTCAGCGCGCCGACGCAGGCGATCGGACTGCGACCTGAATACTCGCCCGTCAGCGCGACCTCAGGCAATGAGAACCGGAGCAACGTGCCGGCATGGGTGAGCGCGACTGCCACGCGACCCGCGATGATGCTGTCAATCAAGGCATTACGGTTGTAGGCGATCCTCGTCGTCCCATGCGGAGACGCCGCGACGTTCGGAGCAACTGTCTTCGAGGCACCGTGGGTTACGACACACGAGGTGGCGAGAACAGTAGGAAGTACAACGAGTCCGAAGCGGCGGAGTACGAGGCAATCCCGAACCACGACTAGGGGACGCAATGTCCACATCGCCGCCTCACTCGAACATGCCTGCGATTAGATACCCGTGGGCCTCGAATCCCAGGCATCGCGAAGGCAGCCGCTGAGAATTCGTCGCATCGCGGCTCCGCGGCGATACTCGCGGGAGCACTTAGTGAGAATCGGACTTCTAGAGGTCGAACCGCACGCCCTGGGCCAGCGGGAGATCGTCGCCCCAATTGATCGTGTTCGTCTGGCGGCGCATGTAGGCCTTCCAGGAATCCGACCCCGACTCGCGCCCGCCGCCGGTTTCCTTCTCGCCGCCGAACGCGCCGCCGATCTCCGCGCCCGACGTTCCGATGTTGACGTTCGCGATGCCGCAGTCGCTGCCGAGCGCCGAGAGGAACGTCTCCGCGTGCCGCATGCCGTCGGTGAAGATCGACGACGAGAGCCCCTGGGGAACGTCGTTCTGGATCGCGATCGCTTCGTCGAGCGACTCGACCTCGTAGACGTAGAGGATCGGCGCGAACGTCTCGTCCTTCGGCGTCGCCATTCCGCGCTTCACGCGAACGATCGTCGGCTCGACGAAGTGCCCGGGCCGGTCGACGCGGTGGCCGCCCCTCACGACCGAGCCGCCTTCCTTCCGGACGCGGTCGAGGGCGGTCATCATGTCCTCGACGGCGCCGCCGTCGATGAGCGGCCCCATGAGCGTCTCCGGCTCGAGCGGGTCGCCGATGCGGACGTGGGCGTACGCCTTCTCGAGGCGCGAGACCATCTCGCTCGCGACGTTCTTGTGGACGATGAGGCGGCGCGTCGTCGTGCAGCGCTGTCCCGCGGTGCCGACGGCGCCGAAGAGGACCGCGCGCACGGCGAGGTCGAGGTTCGCATCGTCCATGACGACGATCGCGTTGTTGCCGCCCAGCTCGAGGAGCGTCCGACCGAGCCGCTCGCCGACGACGACGGCGATCCGCCGCCCCATGCGGCACGAGCCGGTCGCCGAGATCAGGGGCAGGCGCTTGTCGGCGAGCATGAGCTCGCCGACATCCGCGCCGCGGCCGATGACCAGGTTGAATACCCCTCGGGCGTCGTTCGCTTCCATGACGCGGTGCGCGATGTTCTGGACGGCGACCGCGGTGAGCGGGGTCTTCGAGGAAGGCTTCCAGACCATCGTGTCGCCGCACACCGCGGCGATCGCCGCGTTCCACGCCCAGACCGCGACGGGGAAGTTGAAAGCGGTCACGATCCCGATCGGCCCCAACGGGTGCCACTGCTCGTACATACGGTGCTTCGGCCGCTCCGAGTGCATCGAGAGCCCGTAGAGCTGCCGGCTGAGCCCGACCGCGAAGTCGCAGATGTCGATCATCTCCTGGACCTCGCCCAGTCCTTCGGAGAGGATCTTCCCGGCTTCGAGCGAGACGAGGCGCCCGAGCGTCTCTTTGTGCTTGCGCAGCTCCTCGCCGAGCTGGCGGACCATCTCGCCGCGCTTCGGCGCGGGAACCATGCGCCAGCGCGTGAACGCGTCGGCCGCCGATCTCACGACCGTCTCGTAGTCCTCCGCGGTCGCCTGGACGACGCGGCCGAGCGGCTCACCCGACGCGGGATCGAACGAGACCAGCTCCGGCCCTCGCGTCGCGAGCCAGGTGCCGATCGCGGCCCCGGAGCTCGTGGTCTCGATGCCGAGGCTGGCCAGAACGTCGTTGCGAGTGGCGGTCGTCATGGAACCCTCCGTCCGGTCATGGTAGCAGCGGGGAGCGTGAACCTCGGGGAGTCCGGCGTGAAGCCTAGGGGCCTCGTGAGCGTCAAGCGACCTTGCAGCGAGCGCGACGCAACGACCGCCAGAAGGTCACCTTCCGCGACGATGAGAACCGCCTCGGCATCCGGGTAGGCGCGGAGGACGGCGGGCGCACCGTCGAGACCTCCGATGAAGAGCGCCTTGCTCAGGATCTCGCTGATCGTCGCCTCGGTGTGGAACGCCGTCGCCTGGACGACGGCCGTCACCGCCGGTCTCCCGGTGCGCGGATCCATGATGTGGCCGTAGACGACGCCGCCGATCACGTTCCGGTTCTCGAGATCGGACGACGTCGAGGCGGTGATGCCCGGAGGCAGGCGAGCCTCGCCGCAGCTCGCCTCGGGGTCGCGCGGGTCGCGCAGATCGACGTCGACCACGTGCCCGGGCGGCTCGCCGAAGAACGCGAGGCCTCCGCCGAGATCGAGGAGGCCGAACCGGCGCGGCGCGACGATCGCCCGGCGCGCGGCGTCGAGAGCGCACCCCTTCGCGATCCCGCCGAGATCGATCTCCATGCCTTCGCGCTCGAAGCGCACCGACGCCGC
This sequence comes from Candidatus Polarisedimenticolaceae bacterium, assembly GCA_036275915.1. Classification (NCBI taxonomy): domain Bacteria; kingdom Pseudomonadati; phylum Acidobacteriota; class Candidatus Polarisedimenticolia; order Candidatus Polarisedimenticolales; family Candidatus Polarisedimenticolaceae; species Candidatus Polarisedimenticolaceae bacterium. The sequence continues at coordinate 634,477 of DASUCV010000004.1, forward strand.
GGCGCGATCGAATCGCACCCGGGCCGCTCCGACGCGCGCCATCGCCTCGGCGATCGCCGCATCGCCGGGAACGCGCGGCGTCTTCGGCCGGAACCCCCACAGCGTCATGAGCGGTCCGACCGTCGGGTCGAACAGGCCGCCCGTGCGAGCGGCCCCGTCCAGCGCTGCGGCCACACACGCCGCGAGGTTCGCGTCGGCGATCCGATAGGTCCCGCGGCCGGCCTCGCGGTTCAAACGCGAGAGCTCGCTCTCCTCCGTCCAGTTGCTCATCGCCGCGTCGACGGTGCCGAACGTCTCGCGGACCCGCGCCACCGCACGCTCGGCGGCGGCCGGATCGGGGTCGGTCACCGTAGCGCGGGCGAAGGTTCCCATGACCGGCCAGGACCGCGTGAGCCCCGGCCCGGCGCACGACGAGACAATCGCGGCGAGTCCGATCCCGACGACACCGCGCCTCATTGCCCTGCCGTCCTCCCAAACGTAGGATAGCCGTCACGATGAGCGGCTTCGGTCAGAACGCGGGGTACGTCGACGAGGTGTACCGACGCTACCTCGCGAACCCCGAATCGGTGAGCGAGGCCTGGCGCGAGTTCTTCGAGGATTACAAGCCTCAGACGGCCGAGCCATCTCCGGCGCATGAGACCGCTCCGCCGGATGCGCGGCCCCTCTCGGGGATCGCCGCGCGAATCGCCGGGAACATGGAGGCCTCGCTCGCGATCCCGACGGCCACCTCGGTCCGCACGATCGCCGTCAAGCTCCTCGAGGAGAACCGGCGGATCGTCAACCGCCACCAGGCCGCGTTCTCCGCCGCGAAGATCTCGTTCACCCATCTCATCGGATGGGCGGTCCTGCGCGCGCTCGAGAAGCATCCGGTCATGAACGGCGCCTACGAAGAGGTCGCGGGCGTTCCGCACGCGCGCGCGCCTCGCTCGGTGAACTTCGGCGTCGCCGTCGACACCGAGCGCAAGGGCGAGCGGATCCTCGTCGTCCCGAACGTCAAAAACGCGCAGACGCTCGATTTCCCCGGCTTCGTCGCCGCCTACGACGACCGTGTCGCGAAGGCGCGCGCCGGAACCCTCGGCGTGGACGACTACTCCGGGACGACGATCTCGCTCACGAACCCGGGCACGCTCGGCACGACGCTCTCCGTTCCCCGGCTCATGCCGGGGCAGGGAGCGATCGTCGGGACCGGGGCGATCGGCTACCCGCCCGAGTACGCGGGCATGAGCGACGAGCGCATCGCGGGGCTCGGCCTCTCGAAGACCGTGACGCTCACCTCGACCTACGACCACCGCGTGATCCAGGGGGCGGCCTCCGGCGCGTTCCTCGCGACGATCGAATCGCTCCTCCTCGGCGACGACCGGTTCTACGAGCGGATCTTCGCGGAGCTCGGCGTCCCGCGGCAGCCGGTGACGCGCGAGCCGGGGGCGGCCGCGGAGGCGACGGAAGCGGCGTCCGAGATCGACAAGCAGGCCGGCGTGATCCAGCTCATCCGCGCGTTCCGCGTGCGCGGCCATCTCTCGGCGTACATCGATCCGCTCGGCTCGCCGCCGCTGCACCAGGACGAGCTCGAGCTCGGGTTCCACAATCTCTCGGTATGGGACCTCGACCGGACGTTCGCACCGGGCGTCCTCGCCGGGTCACGGCGTGCGCGCTCGCTCCGCGAAATCGTCGAGGTCCTCCGCGACACCTACTGCCGGTACGTCGGCGTCGAGTTCATGCACATCCAGGAGCTTGCCATCCGGCGGTGGCTCGAGGAACGGATGGAGAGCTCGCGCAACGCGGCGCCGCTATCCTCGGACGACCAGGCACGCGTGCTCGCGAAGTTGAACGCCGCCGAGGCGTTCGAGAAGTTCCTCCACAAGGCGTACGTCGGCCAGAAGAGGTTTTCGCTCGAGGGCGCCGAGACGCTCGTGCCGATGCTCGACGCCCTCCTGTCCGACGCGGCCGACGCCGGCATCGACGAGGCGGTCATCGGAACCAGCCATCGCGGCCGCCTGAACGTGCTGTCGAACATCGTCGGCAAGTCGTACGAGGCGATCTTCCGCGAGTTCGAGGGTGCGGTCGACCCGGAGAGCGTGCAGGGGTCAGGTGACGTCAAGTACCACCTCGGCGCCGAGGGCGCGCATGACGCGCCGTCGGGCCGGCGGATCGCGCTCACCCTGGCCTCGAACCCGAGCCACCTCGAGGCGGTCGACCCGGTCGTCGAGGGAATGGTCCGCGCGCGCCAGGACCGCCGTGGCGACCTCATGCACAAGCGGGTCCTCCCGATCCTGATGCACGGCGACGCGGCGTTCGCGGGCCAAGGGGTCGTCGCGGAGACGCTCAACCTTTCGCGCCTCCGCGGGTACCGCACCGGCGGCACCGTGCACATCGTCATCAACAATCAGATCGGCTTCACGACCGGCCCGCAGGACGCGCGCTCGTCGCCGTACGCGACCGACGTCGCGCGCACGGTGCAGGCGCCGATCTTCCACGTCAACGGCGACCGGCCCGAGGACGCGGTGCGCATCGTCCGCCTCGCGCTCGCGTTCCGGAACGCGTTCCAGCGCGACGTCGTCGTCGACCTCGTCTGCTACCGCCGGTGGGGCCACAACGAGGGCGACGACCCGTCGTACACCCACCCCACCCTCTACGCGAAGATCGAAGGGCACCGCTCCCCGCGGAAGCTCTATACCGAGGAGCTGCTGCGCCGCGGCGACCTCACCGGGGACGACGCGGAGCGCGCGCTCGACGACTTCCGCGGGCGTCTCGAGAGCGCGCTCGCCGCCGTGCGCGCGATGAAGGCGGAGACAGGCGCCGGAGACGACGCGCCGGCCACGCCTTCCGCCGGGGACGAAACGATCGGGACCGTGCCGGAGGCCGGCGACGACGCGCTCGGACGCGTCCTCTCCGGCCTGGCGCGCGTGCCCGACGGCTTCGAGATCCACCCCAAGCTCGCCGTCCAGCTCGAGAAGAGGCGCGCGCAGTACGCGGACGGAACGATAGAGTGGGCGCTCGCCGAGGCGCTCGCCTTCGGCACGCTCGTCCTCGGCGGCGTGCCGGTGCGCCTCTCGGGGGAAGATTCGGGCCGCGGGACGTTCAGCCAGCGCCACGCGATCCTCTACGACCACCGGACCGGCGCGCGCTTCATACCGCTCGGCGAGCTCGCCTCGGACCAAGGGCGCTTCCAGGTCTACGACTCGCACCTCTCCGAGTTCGCGGTCCTCGGCTTTGAATACGGCTACTCGGTCGCCGACCCCGACACGCTCGTCCTCTGGGAAGCGCAGTTCGGCGACTTCGCGAACGGCGGCCAGGTGATCATCGATCAGTTCATGGCCTCGGCCGAGGCGAAGTGGGGGCAGACGAGCCGCCTCACGCTCCTCTTGCCCCACGGTTACGAGGGCCAAGGCCCCGAGCATTCGTCCGCGCGGCTCGAGCGGTTCCTCCAGCTCGCCTCCGAGCGCAACCTGCGGATCGCCTCGCCTTCGACGCCGGCGCAGTACTTCCACCTCCTGCGCCTGCAGGCGCTCGCCGCGGAGCGGAAGCCGCTCGTCGTCATGACGCCCAAGAGCCTTCTCCGTCACAAAGATGCCGTCTCGACCGCCGCCGAGCTCGCCGCAGGGAGGTTCGCTCCGGTTCTCGACGACACGCGCGTCACCAAGCCGTCGGCCGTGCGGCGCGTCGTGCTCTGCACCGGCAAGGTGGCCTACGATCTGGACGCCGCGCGGCGCGAGTCCACGGCGGACGACGTCGCGATCGTCAGGATCGAGCAGCTCTACCCATTCCCGGCTGCGAGCGTCGATCGCGTGCTCGCCCGCTACCCCGCCGCCGTCGAGATCTGCTTCGCGCAAGAGGAGCCGAGGAACATGGGTGCCTGGCGATTCGTCGAGGATCGACTGCATCGCACGCTCCGCTACGCCGGCCGCCCGGAGAGCGCGTCCCCCGCGACCGGCTCGCACTCGCGTCATCTGCAAGAGCAGCGCGCCCTGGTTCGCGAAGCGCTCTCCGGTGTCACGACCGAGGCGGCCCCGGCGCGCCGGTGAGCTCGGGGAGGCCGCGCGTCGTCATCGTCGGCGCCGGCTTCGGCGGCCTCCACGCGGCGAAGGCGCTCGCGAAGACCGAGGTCGACGTCGTCCTCCTCGATCGCAACAACTACCACCTCTTCCAGCCACTCCTTTACCAGGTCGCGGTCGCCGCTCTGCCTCCGGCGGAGATCGCCTACCCGGTGCGGCCGATCGTCCGGCGGATCGAGAACGTCGCGTTCCGCGTCGCCGAGGTCACCGGGTGCGATCTCGCACGCAAGGTCGTGATCACCGACCGCGGTGAAGTCCCCTACGACGCCCTCGTCGTGGCCGCCGGCGCCGCGACGAACGACTTCGGCCTCCCGGGGATCGCCGAGCACGCGTTCGATCTGAAATCGCTTCCCGACGCGCTGCGGCTTCGCAATCATGTCCTGCGCTGCTTCGAGCGGGCCGTCGCCAGCGGCAGCGCCGACGAGCGGCGCGCTCTCCTCACGATCGTCGTCGCCGGCGGCGGACCGACCGGAGTCGAGGTCGCGGGTGCGGCGTCCGAGCTCCTTCGGCGTGTGCTGGGGCGCGACTACCCCGCCCTCTCGCGTGACGAGATCGCCGTGCATCTCCTCGAGGCGGGCCCGCGCGTCCTCGCGGCATTCCCGACCGACCTCGCCGAGGCCGCGGCGAAGGCGCTCGCACGGATCGAGGTGGTGGTGGAGACCGGCGTCAAGGTCGCCGGCTACGACGGTGCTTCGGTCCGCTTGGCGGGGGGCCGCACGATCCCCGCCCGGACCCTCGTCTGGGCCGCGGGGGTCGCGGCGGCGCCCCTCGCATCGATGCTCGGGCTGCCCGCCCGGGGCGGGGGCCGCATCGTCGTCGAGCCCACGCTCGAGGTGGCGGGACAGCCGGGAGTCTTCGTCATCGGCGACGCGGCCTATCTCGAGGCCGGCGGCGCCGCGGTGCCGATGCTCGCGCCCCCGGCGATCCAGATGGGCGCGTGCGCGGCCGGGAACGTCCGGCGCCGGCTCCGGGGCGAGCCCCTCGTCCCCTTCCGGTACCGCGACCCCGGAACGCTCGCGACGATCGGCCGGTCCGCCGCGGTCGCGTCGATCCGGGGGTTCCACCTCCGGGGATTTCCCGCATGGATCGTCTGGCTCTTCGTCCACCTCATGCAGCTCGTCGGCTTCCGCAACCGCGTCGTCGTCTTCGTCGACTGGGCGTGGCAATACCTCCTCTACCGCCCCGCCTCGCCGATCATCCTCGAGGCGGCGCCCCGTCCTCGCTCCGATTGACTTTGTATTGCAAAGTACTTGACGATAATCGTCCCGCGCGCTAAGATCACCGCGTCATGAGGCCCGAGCCGATCCGCGACCGCGCCGTCGAGCACCTGCGCGTCATTCGCGACGCGATGGAGCGGGCCGGCACCTTCACCGCCGTTCCCGGCTGGGGGACCGTCGTCATCGGCGTCACGGCGCTCGTGGCGTCGGCGGCGGCCGCCGGCATCGGCGACGGGGCGTCGTGGCTCCGGCTCTGGCTCGTCGAGGGGTTCGCCGCGGGCGCGCTCGCCGTCGGCGCGATCATGCTCAAGGCGCGCCGGCTGGGGCTCCCCCTGACCTCTGCGATCGCCCGCAAGTTCGCGCTCGCCTTCCTTCCGTCGCTCGCCGCCGGCGCGATCCTCTCCACCTCCCTCGCGATGCACGGACTCGGCGCCCTCCTTCCGGGCACGTGGCTCCTCCTCTACGGCGCGGCGGTCGTCGCGGCGGGCTCGCTCTCGGTTCGCCTGGTCCCGCTCATGGGCACGGCGTTCATGGCCCTCGGCGCCGCCGCGCTCATCGTCGCGCCCGCGGTCCCGAATCTCTTCATGGCGGCGGGGTTCGGCGGGCTCCACGTCGTCTTCGGCCTCTTGATCGCGAGGAAGCACGGTGGCTAGGAAGCATGCGATGACCGGCGATCCGGCCGCGGGCCGTCCCGCGGCGCCCGCGGCCCGCCCGGCGAGGGCGCGCGCGGCGGTGCCCGATCTCGATCGGACGATCCACGAGCGCCTCCGGCTCGCGATCGTGAGCGCGCTCGCGGTCAACGACGCGATGACCTTCCGCGACCTCAAGGCCCTCCTCGGCACGACCGACGGCAACCTCAGCGTCCACGCGCGCAAGCTCGAGGACGCCGGCTACGTCCAATGCGAGAAGGGGTTCGACGGGCGTCTGCCTCGCACGCAGTACCGCCTGACCGCCGCCGGGCGTCGCGCACTCGAGAAGTACCTCGCCCACATGGAAGCGCTCATCCGCGCGACGCGGAAAGGTTAGCGTGAGCGCTTCCGCCTTCCCGCTCCACACGGCGATCGTGATGGACGGCAACGGCCGCTGGGCGACGGCGCGTGGACGACCGCGCATCTTCGGCCACCGTGCGGGCGCGTCCGCCGTGCGCCGCACCGTCGAGGCGGCGCGTCATCTCGGCCTCCCGGTCCTGACCCTCTTCGCGTTCTCCTCCGACAACTGGGAGAGGCCGAGGACGGAAGTCAGCGCCCTGTTCGTCCTCTTCCGGGAGTTCCTCGAGGCCGAGACGGCACGGTGCCGGGACGAGGGGATCCGTCTCGAGATCATCGGACGCCGCGATCGCCTTCCGGCGCGCGTCCTCCAGGCGGTCGAGCGGGCCGAAGCGATGACGGCGGCTTCGAGCGCGATGCGACTACGCGTCGCGGTCGACTACTCCGCGCGCGAGGCGATCGCCGCCGCCGCGCACCGCCTGTCCCCGACCTCCAGGGCGCCCCGCGACGATCTCGCCCGGCTCATCGGCGGCCCGGACGTCGACCTGCTCATCCGCACCGGCGGCGAGCAGCGTCTGTCGGACTTCCTCCTCTGGGAGGCGGCATACGCGGAGCTCGTGTTCCTCGACGTGCCCTGGCCGGAGTTCGGCCGCGACCACCTCGAAGGCGCTCTCCACGAGTTCGCGCGCCGGCAGCGCCGGTTCGGACGGATCGCGGCCGCGGTCTGACGGCTACTGGCGCTTGAGCGCGGCGCGCAGCGCCTCGCCGAGGTGGCTTCCGAACCCGGCCCCCGGGTCGGAGGAGGCAGCCGCCGGGCGGGGCTCTTCGTTGCGGCGAGGCCGGTCGGCCGGCGGCCGCCGCTCGGGGCGGACGGGGCGCCTGTCCCGCTGACGCTCGGGGCCTTCCGCACGCTCGGCCCGCGGCTTTTGCGCCGCCGCGCGCGCCGCGTCGGCCGCGTCGCGGTCGACCCCCTGGACCGACAGCCGGATACGCCGTCCACCTTCCTGGACGTCGACGACCTCGACAGGAAGGTCGCTTCCTGGGACGAAGCGCGATTCGAATCCTGCCCCCTCGCCCGCTCCGCTCCACACCCGCGGAACCATCCCTACGCGGCCCGGGCCGAGCCAGACGAAGATGCCGAAGACCTCTGCCTTGACGACCTTCCCGGTGGTCTTCGCGCCGGGAGCCAGCTCGGACGCGAGCAGGGCGGCGACCTCTTCGCCGCCGGGGAGCACGGTGATGCGCCGCCGCGGCAGGTCGAGCGCGATGACGACCCACTCGCTCGGGGCGTCGATCTCCAGGCCCTCACGCCAGCTTCCGGTCGATGGCGGGAACTCGCGCGCCGGCGCCAGCGCCTCGATCCCGCGACGCAGCTCGACGAACGCGCCGAAGTCGGCGAAGCGCTTCACCTTCCCCGGGTAGACCTTGCCGACCTCGAAGAGCGTCGGCACCGAGTCCCACGGATCGGTGATCGCCTGCTTGATCGAGAGCGAGATCTTGCCGCTCGCCTCGTCGAGCTTGATGATCTTGACCGGCACACGATCGCCGAGCGCCACGATGTCCGATGCGCGCACGACGCGGCCGTGCGCGAGCTCGGTGAGGTGAACGAGGCCCGTGACGCCCGCCCCGAGATCGACGAACGCGCCGAACTCGGTGAGCCGCGCGACACGCCCCGTCATGACCGCGCCCTCGATGAGCGTGGCGCGGACCGATTTCATCTCCTCTTCGTGGTCGGCCTCGAGGAGCGCGCGGCGCGAGAGGACGACATCCTCGCCTCCGCGCCGAAGCTGGAGGATCTTGAACGCGTGCGTCTTCCCGACGTGCTCCTCGGGGTTCTCCACGCGGTGGATGTCCATCTGGGAGTGCGGGCAGAATCCGCGGCACTTCCCGATCCGGATCTCGTACCCGCCCTTGATGACCTTCTCGACGAGACCTTCCATCGGATGCCCCGCGCGGAACGCGCGGATCACCGCCGGGTCGCGTGGCCGCCGGGGCGCATCTTTCTTGGCGGGCTTCGCAGCCGCAGGTGCCCCGGCCTCGCCGTCGGCACCGCCCTCGGGGCCGGCGACGGCCTCCGCCGGGGACGGCTCCGCCGGTCCACCGTCGGCCTGCTCGACCGCCGCGGGAGGAGGAGCGATCTCGCCGCCGGGCGTCTCGTCGTGCTCGTGCTCTTCGGTCAACCTGCTCCTCGATCTCGGTCGAACGCCCTGACCCGCCGGAACGTCACCGGCGGTAGTCGCGAACGGCCCTAAGATATCTACCCGTGCACCCGGCATTCTGCCACAGGTGATGTGGGCGAATGTGGATGCCTCGAGGCGATGACGCACCGATGAGCTCCGCCGATCGAGACCCTTCCGGCCAAGAGGCCGCCCCGGGGGGGCCTCAAAAGGACACCGAAGGCGGGTCGCCGCGCCGGAACTGGCTGCGCCGCCTCTACATGACCCTCAGGACGGAGCATCGCACCCCGGAAAAGGTGGCGTTCGGTGTCGGGGTCGGAGTCTTCGTAGGATGCTCGCCCCTGTGGGGGCTGCATTTTCCGCTCTGCGTCCTTCTCGCCACCGTCTTCCGGCTGAACCGGATGATCGTCTACGCGGGCGCCTACGCCGGGAATCCGCTCACCGCCGCCCCGATCCTGTTCGCCGAGCTGCAGATCGGCCACCGCCTGCTCCACCACGCTTGGCTTCCCGTCACCCTCGCCGACGTCGAGACGCTCGGTCTGGGCGGTGTCGTCGTGAACCTCGCGGTCGGCAGCATCGTCGTCGGCGCCGCTCTCGGGGCGCTCGCGGGGCTCCTCGCGTGGGCGATCGCCAAGTCGAGCAGCCACCACGAGGCCTACCGCGAGGTCGTCGACGCGATCGTCGTCCGCTACGTCGACGTCTCCATCCGCGACGCCGAAGCGGCGCGCGCGCGGCTCCTGCGCGATCCCATCTGGCCGTTCCTCATCGAGGAGGGTGTGCTCGTGTCGAGCGTCCGCATCCTCGATCTCGGCTGCGGGCGCGCCGTCGGAGGCGCGCTCGCGGGAGAGCTGCACCCCGCGGGAGGACGTCTCTGGTATCTCGGCATCGATGCCTGCGACCGCTACGTGCGGGCGGCGCGGCACGCGCTCCACGATCTCGGCGGGTGCGTGGTCCAGGCGATGGACCTCCGCGATTTCGATCCTCCGGCCGCTGACGTCGTCCTCGTGAACGACGTGCTCCGCTACCTGCCGTTCACGGCGCAGGACGCACTCCTCCGCCGTGTCGCGCGGGTCCTCCCGTCGGGCGCGCGCATCTTCGTCCGCGAGAAAGACGCGGGAGGCGGGTGGAGGTTCGCGCTGCGGTCGCTCGGCGACCGGCTGTCCCTCCTCGTGCCCGGCCGTCCGCTGCACGGATCGCATTACCGCCGCGCCGAAGACCTCAGGAACGCGCTCGTGGCCGCGGGCTTCGCCGTGAGCGACCGCACGCCGCCCCGTGGATCCTCCGCCGCGTGGGTGCTGCTCGAGGGCATTCGCCGGCCGGCCTCCGTCGGTCGCGCGTGATGCGCGCGCTCACGATCAGCCGGCCCGGAGGTCCCGAGGTCCTCGAGGTCAAGGAGGTCCCGGATCCGGTCGGCGGGCTCGACGAGGTCGTCGTGCGCGTCCGGGCCTCGGCTCTGAACCGCGCCGATCTCCTCCAGCGACGCGGTCTCTACCCCGCCCCCGCGGGGGCGCCGGCCGACATTCCGGGGCTCGAGTTCGCCGGGGACGTCGTCGTGTGCGGCGCCCTCGTCACGACTCTCCAGCCGGGCGATCGTGTCATGGGGATCGTCGGAGGCGGGGGCCAGGCGGAGCGCCTCCGCCTTCACGAGCGCCTCTGCCTGCGCATCCCTCCCGGGGTGGGCTACGAGGAGGCCGCCGCGGTCCCGGAAGCGTTCCTGACCGCCTACGACGCCCTCTTCGCGCGCGGATCCCTCCGCCCCGGCGAGTCGGTCCTTCTCCATGCCGCCGGATCGGGCGTCGGCACGGCCGCCGCTGCGATCGCGACCGCGGCGGGGGCGCGGGTCGTCGCGCTCTCGCGCTCGGCGGAGAAGCGGCGGCGACTGTCGGCGATGGGACTGCACCGGGTGCTCGACCCGGCCGAGGGGGACGTCGCCTCCGCGATCCGCATGGCGCTCGGCGGCGAGGGGGTCGACCTGACCGTCGACTTCGTCGGCGCGGCGACGTGGGCGCTCGACGTCGAGGTCGCCGCCATCCGCGGGCGCATCGTCCTCGTGGGCACGATGAGCGGCGGCCGGGTCGAGGCCGACCTGTCGGCGCTCATGCGGAAACGGCTCACCGTGATCGGCACGGTGCTCCGCTCGCGGCCGCTGGAGGAGAAGATCGAGCTCGTTCAGTCGTTCTCCCGAACGATGCTGCCGCTCATCGCCGCCGGGAGGCTGCGGCCGGTCGTCGACCGCGTCCTCGCCTTGGATGACGCCGCCGCCGGGCACGCGACGATGGAGGCGAACGAGAACTTCGGCAAGATCGTCCTCAGGATCTGACCTCGTCCCGCGTAGAATCCGCCGCCATGGGCGCCGATCCGGCCGTCACCGACCTCCCCGAGAACGCCTATCGCGAGCTCGCGCCGGGCGAGACGTACCAGCCGATCGTCCCGGCCGAGGCGCAGCTCCCCGAGATCACCCGGCGCTCGATCGCCTTCGGCCTCGCGATGACCGCCCTCTTCTCGGCGGCCGCCGCGTTCATCTCGCTCAAGCTCGGCCAAGGGATCGAGTCGGCGATCCCGATCGCGATCCTCGCCATCGGCTACTCCGCGCTCGTCGCGCGGAAATCGTCCCTGCTCGAGAACGTCAACATCGTGACCTTGGGCGCCACGGCGGGGATCGTCGTCGGAGGCTCGACCTTCACGATGCCGGCGATCTTCATCCTGGGGCTCATCGATCACTCGAGCTTCGCGCAGATCTTCATCGTGCCGCTCCTGGGCGCCGTCCTGGGCGTCCTCTTTCTGATCCCATTCCGGCGGTACTTCGTCGCCCAGATGCACGGGAAGCTCCCGTTCCCCGAGGCGACGGCGACGACCGAGATCCTCGTCACCGGCGCGCGCGGCGGGAAGCAGGCCGTCGTCCTCCTCTACTCGATGGGGATCGGGATGGCCGTCGACTTCATGGCGCTCCACTTCGTGGCGTGGCGGGACACCTTCACGACCGTGCTCATTCCCTCGTGCCGCAAGCTCACCGACGACCTGAAGGCGATCTTCGTCCTGAACACCTCGGCGGCGGTCCTCGGACTCGGGTACATCGTCGGCCTGCGCTACGCGACGATCATCTGCACCGGCTCGTTCCTCTCGTACTACGTCTTCATCCCGCTCTTCGGGCACCTCGGCGGCATGGTGCCCGGGCCGCTCTTCCCCGGGCGCCCGCCGATCCCGGGGCTCGCGGCGGAGGACATCTTCAAGCAATACGTCCGCTACATCGGCATCGGCGCGATCTTCGCGGCGGGCGTGCTCTCCGTCCTCAAGATGTCGCCGATCATCGTGCAGGCGATACGGCAGGTCTTCGGCGAGATCTCCCGCGCGCGCCAGGGAGCCGCGAGCGGAGCCGTCAGGACCGATCGCGATCTCTCGATCCGGTCGGTCGTCCTCGGTACGATCGCGGTCGGGACGCTCCTCTTCCTCTACTTCCGCTTCTTCGTGCTGCCGGACCAGGCGGCGCCCACAGCGACCTCGTTCGCCGCCCTGGCGCTGACGCTCGTCATCACCTTCCTCTTCGCGGCCGTGTCAGCGTGGGCGATCGCGATGATCTCGACGACGCCGATCTCGGGGATGACGCTCACGACCCTGATCATCTCGGCGATCGTGCTCTCGGCGATGAAGCTCGCGGGCGCTTCCGGGATGATCGCGGTCCTCCTCATCGGCGGAGTCGTGTGCACCGCCCTCTCGATGACCGGCTCGATGGTGACGCTGCTCAAGGTCGGCTACTGGACGGGAGCGACCCCGAGGCGGATCGAGCTCACGCTCATCGGCGGCTCCGTCGTGGCGGCGCTCACCGTGACGGCGATGATGTTCGTCTTCAACAAGGTCTACGGCTTCGGTGAGCCGACGGCGATCCATCCGCATCCGGTCGCGGCCCCGCAGGCCACGGCGATGGCGGCGGTCATCGGCTCGGTCATGCAGTCGGGCCAGGCGCCGTGGTTCCTCTACGGGATCGGCGCCGTCGTCTCGGTGATCATGCAGTCGCTCGGGATCTCGGCGCTCGCGTTCGCTCTCGGGATGTACCTGCCGATCGAGCTGAACACGCCGATCCTCGCCGGAGCCGTCGTCGCGTGGCTCGTCAAGCGCGGCCCCACTCCCGCGCTCCTCCGCGCTCGCGGCAATCGCGGCACGCTCATCGCGTCGGGGTTCATCGCCGGCGGCGCCCTGGCCGGCGTCTTCGACGGGATCATCCGCCTGATCGTCGACCTCTTCCACGGAGAGGTGACCTGGAGCCTCGGCAACGACGGCCCCGCCGGCAACTGGCTGGGCCTCGCGGTGTTCGTCGCGCTCGGCGGCTATCTCTACTGGGATGCGCGGCGCGCCACGGAAGCGGAAGGCGCGGGGCCCGAGATCAGTTTGTAGTCGGCTTGTCCTTCGACAACAGCCACAGCGCCGCCGGCAGCGCGGTGAAATCCGCGATCATCGAGAGCAGGAACGCCGACGACGCCATGATCCCGAACTGGCGCATCGGCGGAAGCGGCGAGAGCGCGAGCGCGAGGAATCCGCCGGCATTGATCATCGTGGCGAAGACGATCGCGCGCCCCGAGACGAGGAGCGCGTGGCGCAGCGCGTGCTCGGTGCCGCCTTTCCGTCCCTCCTGGAAATGAAAGAAGAAGTGGATCTGATCGTTCTCCGAGGCGCCCAAGACCGTCGACGCGATGAGGATCGTCGCGACGTTGAGCGCGATCCCCGAGACACGCATGACGAGGAACATGACGAGGATGGCGAAGACGGACGGGATCATCGCCATGAGGCGCGCCGCCGGGCTCCGGAAGACGACGAGGAACGCCATGAAGATGATCGCCGCCGTGATCGCGAAGCTTTCGGTCAGCGTGGGGACGAGGTAGTGGGCGATCTTCGCCTGGAGGAGGCCCTGGCCGACGAGGCGCACCGTGCAGTCCTTGAGAGCGGGGAACTCGGCTTGGGCGCGCGACCACACGCCGGCGACGAGCTCCTGCAGCGCCGCGTAGCCGCCGTTGTCGCGCCGCGTCACGATGCGCAGGCGCGCGTTCTCGAGCGTCCCGACGTCGATGCCGCTCCTGAGCTCGGGGTGCTGGAGGACGAGCTGCTCCAGGTCTCCCGCGAGCTTCGGCCACGCGGCGGGCTCCTGCGGCAGCGTGTCGCCCTGCCCCTGCAGGTAGCGCATGAGGCGAAGCGGCGTCGTCGGGCCCATCGCGGACGCGACGCGCGGGTCGGACTCGAGCGCCCGCGCGAAGCCGTCCATGCCCCTCAAGACCTCCGGATCGAGCGCGCGTCCGCCGGGGACGCGGACCCACGCCTCGACGACGGCGAGGCCCCCCATCGTCGCCTCGAACCGGCGCGTGTCCTGGTAGAGCGGGATCTTCTTGTCGATGTAGTCGAGCGAGTCGGTCTCGAGCCGCATCGCGTCGATCCGGCCGGGCACGCCGAGGAGCGCGACGAGACCGGCCGCCATGGCGATGAGCGCACCCGACACGAGGAGCCGGCGGTAGCGGTACGTGAAGGCGGGAAGCCGGTCGACGATGCGCGGCCACCACGCGCCGGCGGTCTTCCGCTCCGCCTGCGTCGGTGTGCGAAGGCGCCGCTCGAGCGCGGGGAAGAGCGTGAACGCGGCGATCCAGGTGAGGACCATGCCGGCCGCGACCCAGAGGCCCATCTCGCGGATCGGCCGGATTCCCGAGACCGACAGCGCCGCGAAGCCGACCGCGGCTGCGAAGATCGACGCGGTGCACGGGAGGAACTTGTTGCGGAGCGTGAAGATCTGGTGCTCCTTCGCATCGACGCCTTCGGGGCACGCGACGTACAGCGAGTGGATGTAGACGAGCGTGGCGGTGCACGTGATGAGCACCGTGAGCGGGACGAGCGACGAGACGATCGTCGCGACGTAGCCCATGACCCCGGCGAACGCCTCGGTGAAGAGGATCGTCGCCGCGATCGTCAGGGCGAACGCGAACAGCGTGCGGAACGACCGGTAGAGGAAGAGGTTGAGCGCGACGATGAACAGCCCGAACAGCGGCATGTAGAGGAGCGTCGACCTCTGCGTCTCCTCGGAGAGATAGCGATCGACGTAAGGACCGCCGATCTTCCGGACCGCGAGGAGTGGCGCCGGATGCTCGGCGAACGGTGCCGCCGCGGCGTCGATGGCGGCGAGCGCCGATTGCAGCTCGTCGCGCCCCTTGGCCTCGATCTCCATCGGAATGCCGAGCGTGCCGTCACCGACGAGCCCCTGCGTGCGGAAGAGGCGCGTTCCGGTGGCGAACGCCTCGAAGGCGCGCGCCTCGTCGGCGCCGCCGCGGATCTGGCCGTGACCTTGCTCGTAGATCGTGATCGCCGAGATCGGCTTGACCCCGGGCACGCGCGCGAGCGCCTTCTCGATCTCGGCGACGCGCGCGAGCGCGGCCGGCGAGAAGATCTCGGGTGACTCGCAGAGCAGGACGACGTAGTCGCCCTCCGGAAACACGCGCGCGAACGCCTGCGTCTGACGGAAGTCTTCGTCGTCGGGGACGATCAGGCGGCCCGGCGAGTTGTCGGCCGTGACGCCCAGCGCGAAACGCAGCGCGAGCGGCGCCGCGAGCAGCCAGGGCAGGATCGCGATCCACGGGCGCTCGACGACGAGGCGCGCGAGCCGCGCACCGAAGGAAGGCGACCGTTCCGGGGTCGTGGCATCATGTGCCGCGGTCATGCCGAAGCGAACCTCGATCCCACTCGCGATCGCCTTGCTGTCGCTCGCCGCGGCGGCCGGGACGCCGCCGACGCCGCTGACCCTCGTGATCTGCGCGCCCGGCTATCCGGGCTCCACGGCGGAGGCGCAGCCTAGCATGGACACGCTCGCCGCCGCGGTGTCGCACGCGGCGGGATGGCCTGCGGGAACAGTCAAAGCCGAGTACCAGGAGACGGAGGCCGGCGGCGTCGCACGCTTCAAAGGTGCGGCGCCCACGCTCGCGCTCGTCCCGCTGCCGTTCTTCCTCGCGCACGCCGCTGATCTCAAGCTGACACCTCGCGTCCAGGCGGTGTTGAAGGACGCGCACGAGACCGAGGTCTGGACCCTCGTCGCCAAGAAGGGGCGCGTGACGGGCGCCGCGTCGCTCGCGGGCTGGAAGATCGCCAGCCTTGCCGCGTACGCTCCGGACTTCATCAGGAACGTCGCGCTCGCCGGCTGGGGCACGCTGCCTTCCGGGGTCCAGTTCGTCGAGACCGGGCAGGTCCTGTCCGCCCTGCGTCAGGCGGCTTCGGGCGAGAACGTGGCCGTCCTCCTGGACGGGACGCAATCCGCGTCGCTCTCCACCCTCCCCTTCGCGGCGGATCTCGAGACGGTGGCCAAGTCGCCGGCGCTCCCGACGAGCGTCCTCAGCACGGTCGGCCCGGCGCTGGGGCCGAACGACGCGAAGCGGCTCGTGGCCGGCCTCCTCGAGATGGCGAATGCGCCCGACGGTGCGAAGGCGCTCGACGTGGTGCGGATCGCGCGCTTCGTGCCGCTCGACGACAAGGCCCTGGCCCAGGCGCGCCACAGCTACGGCCAGCGCGTTCAGACCGCCGCGAAGTGAAACGCCTCCTCGCCGCTGCGGTCACACTCCTCGCAGCGGCGTGCGCTCCGGCGCTCAAGGAGCCGCCGGCCATCGGCGCCCTCGCGAAGCGCCCGGCGTCGGCCGAGAAGCGGGACACGGCCGGCCTGCTCCGTGACGCCGAGGCCGCGTGGGCGCGCCGGCCCGATCTCTTCGCCGTGCGTAATTCCGAAGCGCTCGCGCTCGAAGCCGCGCAGGACGATGCGAGCGGCGCCGCGCCGCTGGTCGCCGCGGCTCGTGCCAAGGCGTGGCTCGCCGACAAGGAGACCGACCCGAAGCGTCGCTTGGACGCAGCCGTGAGCTGCGTCCACGCGGCTCAGTGGTGCGCCAAACGAGAGCCCGCCAGCGCCGCATGCGATTACTGGCTCGCCATCGGGCTCGGGCTGCAGGCACGCGAGGTCGCGGCGACCGCCGAGGACGGCGTCAAGAAGATGGTCGCGGCGCTCGACCGCGCGAGCCAGCGCGAGCCGGGCTACGAGCACGGCGGCCCCGAGCGCGTCCTCGCGATCGTGCTCGTGCGCGCGCCCGGCTGGCCGATCGGCCCCGGCGACCCGGACGCCGCGCTCGAGCACGCGAAAAACGCGCTCGCGTTGGAAGGCGACTACCCGCCGAACGTTCTCGCGCTCGCCGAGGCGCAAGCGGCGAAGAGAGATCGACCCTCCGCTCGCGCGTCGTACGCGCGCGCGAAGAGCCTGGCCGAGGATCGCGGCACGGCCGGGGACCCGGACGCCGCCGATTGGCAGGCGCAGGCCGAGCAAGGGCTCGCCAAGCTCAGATGAACCTCAGTTGACGGCGACGCGGCGCAGCACGATCCGCTGACGTACGCACCCCGCCGTCTCCACGCGGCGCACGTCGTCGAGGCCGAGGACGTCCATCGCCCGGAGGCGGACGACGAACGCGGGATAGCTCTTGGCCGGGACCACCGTCACGAGCGTCAGCGGTGCGTCCGGTGCGGAGGGGAGCATCTGCCCTTCGGAAGCCACCGTCGCGAGGACGATCTGTCGCGCCGCCTCGTCGGTGTCGCGCACCAGCCAGTACGCCTCGACCGGTGAGTCGGCGACCCCCGCCGCGCAGGGGTCGCTCGCCGCCCGCCGGGCGGTCGTCGCCAATTCGGCCTCCGCCTTGGCCTGGGGAGCGGGGGCGTTGACGTAGCCGAGCGATGTCATGCGCTTCGCGGCCGACTCGTCGGCACGGGAATTCCGGGCCGGTGCGCCGCCGACGGCACCGCCGACGGCACCTCCGCTGAGCGCATCGGACGGCACTTGCGTGGGCTGATCGGCAGGCAGCTCGCGTGGGACGGGCGGCGGTGGAAGCGGCTCGGGAGCCGTCTTCTGCTTCGCCATCGGGCGCACCGCATCGCGCTCGGCCTTCTTCTTGTCCTTGCTCTCCGAAACGGGCGGTGCGGTCTCCTCGTTCTGGAGGACTTCCGGACGCACGGCCTCCCGTTCCCGTGCGACCCGCGGCGCCACTGAAAGCCGCTGCTCGACCACGAACAGGCTCACGAGGCCGACCGCCGCGATCGTCGCCGCGATCGTCGCAGGGATGGCGAAGCGCCGCCGGAACGGCACGACGGTCGCGGCGTCGATGCGGCGCCCGATCAGCGTCTCGAGGTCCTCGGGCACGCCGGGAACGCTCTCGCCGTGAAGTGCGGCGGTGAGCGCACGCAGCGAGAGAAGATGCTCGCGGCACTCGGAGCAGGCCGCGAGGTGCGCGTCGACGTCCGCTCGGTCGGTGGCCGTCAGCTCACCATCCAGGTACGCGGACAACAGGTCGCGCGGATGCTCGCTCATGCGCTCCCCCCTTCGATGCAATCCTTGAGCGAGCCGCGCGCCCGCGCCAGCCGCGACCGCACCGTGCCGAGCTCGATGTCGAGAACCGCCGCGATCTCCTCGTAGCTCTTCTCCTCCGCATCGCGGAGCGCGAGAACCGCGCGGAAGGCCGCGGGTAGCTTCTCGAAGCACGCCGCGAGAAGCCGCATGAGCTCCTTCGCCTCGAGCGCGTGAAGCGGGCCGCGCTCGATGCGGAACGCCGCGGCGGCCGGCTCGTCGTCCACAGGATCCGACGCGCGGCGGAGGCGCTCCTCCGCGCGGTCGAGATGATTGAGCGCGCGGGTCACGGCGATGCGATGGAGCCAGGTCGAGAGCTTGGCATCGCCGCGAAAGCTCGCGATCGATCGGTGCGCGGTGACGAAGACTTCCTGGACGACGTCTTCGGTGTCTTCACGGTGCCTGAGCATCCGGTAGACCGTCGCCCACACTTGAGGAAGATGCGTGGACACAAGGCGGTCGAACGCGCGGCGGTCGCCCGCCTGCGCGCGGCGAATCGTCGCCGGCTCGTCGTCGGTCGAAGGCGGCGCCGGCGGGGCCTCGTCGCGCATCCGTCGAAGCATGCCACGGCCCATCGTTCCCTCCGCCCATGAGACCGCGCCTGGCTGCTAGAGTTCCCCCATGGCGTCGCCGCTCGCGAAAGCGCTCCGTACGGCCGGATTTCGCGGCGAGATCCAGGGCGAGGCGCCGCTCGGGCCGCTCACCACCTGGCGCATCGGCGGGCCGGCCGAGGTCCTCGCCACCCCCGCCGATCTGGACGACGCGGCGATCGCCCTCCGGTTCGCGTGCGAGCGCGCCCTCCCCTGGCACGTCCTCGGGAACGGATCGAACCTCCTCGTCCCCGACGTGGGCGTGCGCGGACTCGTGCTGCGCCTCCGCGGTGCGCAGAGCGCCTGCGCCGTCGAGGGACCGGTCCTCACGGCGGGCGCGGGCGCCTCGTTCCCGCGGGTCGCGAACCTCGCCGCCGAGCACGGCCTCGCCGGTCTCGAGTTCGCCGCCGGAATCCCGGGAACCGTCGGCGGCGCCGTCGTCATGAACGCGGGCTGGCACGAGCACGAGACCGGCAACGCCGTGACGTCCGTCGAGTTCCTCGATGAGGATGGCGTGAAGCGAACGCTCGATCGCGCGGGCTGCGCCTTCGCTTATCGGACGAGCGCGTTTCGCGGACGTCCCGTGGTCATCGGCGGTGCGCGCTTCACGCTGGTTCCGGACGATCCTGCGGAGGTGAAGGCGCGACTCACGGCGTTCGCCGAGAGCCGAAAAGCGCATCAGCCGACCGAGCTTCCTTCTTGCGGCTCCGTCTTCCTGAAACCCGAGGGCGACTTCGCGGGCCGGCTCATCGAAGCCGCCGGCTTGAAGGGGAAGCGCATCGGCGCGATCGAGGTCTCCCCCAAGCATGCGAATTTCTTCGTCAACCTCGGCGGAGGCAACGCGAAGGACGTACTCGCTCTCGTCGAAGCCGTCGAGAGCGAGGTCATGCGCAAGCTCGGCGTCAGGCTGGTCAGGGAGTTCGAGGCCTGGTAGCTCGGTCTGATCCGGCGCTGACCCCTCGCTACGCCGTCATCAAGCTTCGCACCCGCTCCACGAAGCTCGCCTGGACCGCCTCGTCGAGGACGACGCGGTCGACCTCGTCGACGAGGAGGCCGTCGAAGAGCGCCTTCTTGTTCTCGACGACCTGGCGCACGCGCTCTTCGATGGCGCCGCGGGTCACGAAGTGGAGCACCTGCACGCTCTTGCGCTGACCCATGCGATGGACGCGGCCGATGCGCTGCTCGAGGACCGCCGGGTTCCACGGGACCTCGAGGTTGACGACGACCGAGGCGGCGTCCTGGAGGTTCAGGCCGAGGCCGCCGGCGTCGGTCGAGAAGAGGACGCGGCGCGCGGGGTCGTTCTTGAAGCCTTCGATCATGAGGAGACGCGCGCGCGAGTCCATCCCGCCGTGGAAGACGGTCGCGGTCTCGCCGCGCCGCTCGAGGAGCGGCCGCACCGCGTAGTGCGCGAGGCGGAGGAGGCGCTCCCACTGGCTGAAGACGAGGACCTTCGCGCCGGGGCGCTCGAGCAGGTCTTCGAGAACGTGCGTGAACTCCTCGAGCTTCGGCGAGTGGATCCAGCGGAGATCGCCGTCGGCACCGTGACCGTCCTTGAGGCGGCCCTCCGAGCTCTCCCACTCGTACTGCGCCCAGGCGTTGCAGAGTATGCGCATCGACGTGAGCGACTGGAGGAGCAGGCGTACCTCCGCGGTCTTGAGCGGGCGATTCTGCGCGAGGAGGGCTGCGACCTTCCGCGCGTGCCGCCGGTACGGCCGGAGCTGCGCCGGCGTCATCTCGGTCCAGAAGGTGTTGTCGGTGCGCGGCGGGAGCTGGTCCAGGACCTCGACGCGCTCGCGCCGCATGAAGAACCCGGCGAGACGCGACCTCAGGACGTCGAGCGACTCGTACGCGACGATCTTGCCGCCGGGCTCGGTGACGGCGTGGAACGGGAGGAGCCTCCAGCGCGGGCCGAGCGCGCGCGGGTTCAGGAACTCGACGATCGAGTGCAGCTCGGAGAGGCGGTTCTCGAGCGGCGTGCCGGTGAGCACGAAGGCGAACGGACTCTGGAGCTCCTTGACCGCCTTGGCGGTCTTCGTGTCCCAGTTCTTGATCCGCTGCGCCTCGTCCAGGACGACGAGCTCCGCCTTCGCGGCGCGCACGAGGTCGAGGTCGCGGAGCGCCAGCTCGTAGTTCAGGACGAGGAACCCGCGCTTCCAGCGGCGGTACGTCCGGGCACGCAGCGCGCGTGAGCCCTCGACCACGCGCGCCTTCTCGCCGCAAGCCTTCAAGATCTCGCCGGCCCATTGATGCTTGAGCGACGCGGGGCAGACGACGAGCGTCTTCGCGATCCCCGCGGTGCGCCTCATGAGGAGAGTCGCGACGATCGCCTGGAGCGTCTTGCCGAGCCCCATGTCGTCGGCGAGGAACGCGCGTCCGCTCTGCGCGAGGAAGACCGCCCCTTCCGCCTGGTAGGGGTGGAGCTGGAAGCCGAGTCCGGTGATCGCCTCGTTCCAGACCGGGTCGCCGACCTCCACGGCGCGCAGGCGCGCCGACAGCTCGGCCTGCTCGCGGGCTTCGTCGATCCTCGCCGTCACCGCCGGATCGAGATCGAAGGCAAGGCCGCCGTCCTCCGCCATCTGACGCGCCGCCACGATCGCGCTCTCGATCCACGTGAGCGCCGGGGTGTCTGCGGGTGCCGGGAGGAGGCTCCCCTCTCCGTCGAACCAGGTCCTCAGACCACCGGGCGGGTACGTCTCGACGGCGTCGCAGCGGATCTCGCGGAGCGCGTCCGGCACTCCGGCGAGCCACTCCGCCGGCCGCCACCAGATCGCGAGCGCCGGCGCCTGCGGCTTCTTCGTCTGCCTCTGATACCAGCTCCGCACGCGCTCGATGTGCTTGCAGGTGCCGATCTCGCTCTTCTCGTAGTCGGGGCACGTGCATGAGGCGAGGCGGGCCTCCGAGCCGCGCAGGGCGACGGTGTACGGTCCCGAGCGTCCGTGGCCCGCGACGCGGAAGCGCGGGATGACGCCGCGCTGCCGCCCGAGGCGCGTGATCGTCGGCCGCTCCTTCCTCGCCCGCTGCTTCCTCGCCTTGAGCTCCTCCTCGCGCGCCAGGTCGACGCGCTCGTCGCGCGTCAGCGCCCACTCGCCCGGTGCCGCGAGGAGCATCCCCGTCTGCATCGGCGCGTGGGTGACGATGCGGCCCTGGCCGCGTGCGAGCCGCCCCGCGCGCCGTGCGCGGCGCTGCGATCCGGCGACCTGGACGAGCGCCGGACGCGGAAACCGCAGCGCCTCGATCACCGCGACCGCGTGCTTGCAGACCGGCCCCTCTTCGTACGGGCACTCGCACCGGGCCTCGAGGCTCTCGTCGACGAGCGCGACGCTGACGCGATAGGGCGTCGGCCCTTGGTCGCGCACCTTGCCCTCGACCGAGCGGCCGTCCGCCGCGAGCCGGAGCGACGCGACCTTGCCGAGGAGGGCGCTCTCGTGCCCTGCGTGAGCGATCCTCTCGCCCGCCCACTCGCGGACGTCGAAGCTGAGGAGCGCGTGATCCGCGGGGACCGCGGAGGACGCCGGCCGCGCTGGCTTGGACTTTCGTGTCTTCAAGAGCCCTTCTCGCGAAACGGGGGGATCAAGCCGAAGAGTGTGCCTTAAGGCGGGAATGAACGCCAGGCTTGCCGCCGCCGGGCCCTGGGCGGTACGATCGGCGGCTCGCGCGCGCGAAAGACCACGGATCCCGCATGCCGAAGCCGGACACACTCGCCCCGATCGCCGCACGCTTCGCGGCGTTCGTCACCGAGGCGCACCCCGAATCCGCCGAGAGGCTCATCGCGGCGTTCGCCGGGCTCGGGCACGGCGATCCGGAATCGCTCCGCCACGACCTCGCGGGAGCGGTGCGCGAGGCGCTGGGGCTTCGCGCGGCCGGCGTGAGCCACGAGACGACGCCGGGCGTCACCGCCACCGAGCGGCTCCGTCGTGCCGAGGAGGCGGTGGTGATCTCGTGCGACGGCTTCCTCAGGCGGGAGTCGCTCCGTGCGTCGCTGACTCCAGATGAGAGACGGGAGATCCTCCGCGGGATGATCCTCACCCGCGCGGTCGACAACCGGCTCAAGGCCTTTTTCACCGGCGGCGAGGTGCGTTACGGGAAGGCGTCGTTTCAGGGGAAGGGGTTCCGCTCGCTCGGCCAGGAGGCGATCTACGCGTCCGCGATCCGCCTGCGGCGCGGTGCGCGGTATCGCGGCGAGGACGGGCGCTGGACCGGCGACGTCGTCGCACCGCTCATCCGCGATGCGGGAGCCGTGCTCGCGATGCGGCCGGAGCCGGCGACGGTGCGGATGATCCTGAGCGGCCAGATGGGAAAGGCCGGCCCGCCGATGGACGGGAAGGATCTCCACGTCGGCGACTTCGGCTGGGGGATCCTGCCCGCGTCGGCGCCGCTCGCCATCTCGTCGCTCACCGCCGCAGGGCTTGCCATGGCGTTCAAGGTGCGGCGCGAGGACCGGGTCGCCGTCACGTACATCGGCGAAGGCGGGACCTCCCTCGGCGAGTGGCACGAGGCGATCAATCTCTGCGCGGCACGCCACCTTCCCGCCGTGTTCTGCGTCCAGAACAATCAGACGGCGCTCTCGACGCCGGTCGCCGACCAGTCGGCGGTGCGTGTCTTCGCCGACAAGGCCGCGGGCTACGGCATCCCCGGCCTGACCCTCGACGGCACCGATCCCGACGCGATCGCCGCCGCGTTCGCGTGGGGCGTCGAGCGCGCGCGCGCGGGCGACGGGCCGGTCCTCCTCGAGCTCGTCGCGATGCGCATGTGCGGCCACGCGCATCACGACGACATGCTCTACCTCGGGAAGGACCCCGCCCCATCGTGGGACTATCCGAAACCCACCGCCGCCGGGTACGCCGATGCCGATCTCTACGCGCGATGGGCGGTGCGCGACCCGATTCCCACGTATGCCGCGCGTCTCGCCGCCGACGGCGTCATCGCCGCGGACGATCTCGCGCGATGGCAGCGCGAGGCGGACGCGACGGTCGAGGCCGAAGCCCGGGCCGTCATCGACCTCCCCTGGCCCGACGCGTCCCGAGCGGGGACGGGCGTCTTCGCGGGCGAGCCGGAGCGAAGGCATGTCGAGCCTCTCGGCGATCCCGGCGCGCGCCTCGCGCGGCGGACTCCTCCCCTGCCGCCCGTCGAGGACGCCCCGCCGTACGACCCGAAGGGGACGACGTTCCTCGAGGCGATCACCCTGGGCATCGGGGATGCCCTTCGCGCCCACCCGCTCGCGTTCGTGTACGGCGAGGACGTCGGCGGCAAGTACGGGAACGCGTTCCTCCTTCTGCGCCCCCTCCTCGAGGAGTTCGGCGATCGCATCGTGAACGCGCCGATCGCCGAGGCCGGAGTGCTCGGCGTCTGCGTCGGCGCGGCGCTCGGCGGCACGCTGCCGATCGGCGAGATCCAGTTCAACGATTTCGTCGCCACCGGCTTCAACCAGCTGGTCAACAACGCGGCGAAGATCCGCTACCGCTGGGGCGGCTCGGTCCCCATGCTCGTCCGTATGCCGTGGGGCGGCCTGAGGCGCGCGGGGCCCTATCACTCGCAGAACACCGAGGCGTGGTTCTACCGCACCCCGGGCCTCAAGATCGTCTGCCCTTCGACGCCCCACGACGCCCGCGGACTCCTCGCCGCCGCGGTCGCCGATCCCGACCCGGTCCTCTACTACGAGCACATCGCCCTGTACCGCGAGCCCAGGGTGCGGCAGCGGCTCGCGGCGGAGCCGCCCCGGCCGATCCCGATCGGAAAGGCGGCCCTGCGGCGCGCCGGGGCCGACCTCGCGATCGTGACCTACGGCGCCTATGTCCACGTCGCCCTCCGCGTGGCGGAGACGCTCGCGAAGGAGGGCTTCGAGGCCTCGGTCCTCGACCTCCGCTCGCTGCAGCCCATCGACCGCGAGGCGCTGCTCACCGTGGCGCGTCACTGCGGCAAGGTCCTGATCGCGCACGAGGACACACGCACGGGCGGGATCGGCGAGTCGCTCGCCGCGATCGTCCAGGAAGAGTGCTTCGAGGAGCTCGACGCGCCGGTCAGGATCGTCGGCGCGCTCGACACGCCGGCGCCCTACTCGCCGCCGCTCGAGGACGCGTATCTCCCCGGCGACGAAGGTGTGCTCCGCGCGGCGCGTCTCCTCCTCGCCTACTGAGGCGTCTCCTCCACCCGGCCGAGCAGGAAGAGCAGCTCCGCGTCGGCGTGCGATTCCTCCTCGAGCGCATCGAGGCGGGTGAGACGCGAGGCGGTCAGGGTACGCAGCGCGTCGAGGAAGTCGAGGATCCCGCCCCGCCCTTCCTTGTACGCGGTCTCCGCCATCGAGCGCAGCTCGGGAAGTCGCGCGGCGACACCGGACTCGATCGTGGCGACCGCCGCGCGCCGCTCGGAATCGACGGCGAGCGCCGTGTCGAGATCGGCGTGCCATTCGGCTTCGAGCGCCAGGCGGTCGAGCGATGCCTCGCCGGCGGCGGCGCGCGCCCGCGCCACGCCGCCCTGGTTCCGGTCGAGGAACGGGAGCGGAACCGAGATGCCGAAGAGCGCGGACCGGCTCGAGGCGTCGCGCGTGTTTTCGACGCCGCCGGTCAGGCTCGGAACCGGATAGCGGTCGCGGCGCGCGGCACGCTCGGCCGCGGCGGCGGCATCCTCGCCGCTCCGGGCCGCGACGAGCGCCGGCGCGTGCGCCTTGGCCTCATCCCAGGCCGTCTCGGGGGCCACGGTCGCCAGCGCGTCGGCCGTGACCGAGGCGGCGGCGTGGGGCGCGAACCCGGGACGCCCGAGGATCCGCGCGACCTGGCCCTGAGCATCCGCGAGATCCGCGCGCGCGTCGCCGAGCTGCGCGGTCAGCGTCCTCTCTTCCGTGTCCACGCGGAGCGCGTCGTACGGCGATGCGTCGCCGGCTTCGCGACGCCCGGCGACGATCGACGAGACGCGCGCGAGGTCGCCGCTCGCCTCCTCGAGGGTCGTGACACGTTGCTGCTGCACCCACAGCGTGCCGAACGCCTTGCGCAGGGCGAGCGCGCGCTCGGCGAAGGTCGCGCCCACGCCGGCCTCCGCGGCCGTCACCCCGCTCTTCGCCGCCGCCTTGCGCGCGCCCCGCTGGCCGAACACGAGGAGCGGCCATTCAAGCGAGTACTGATCGGTGTCCGCGGCGCCGGTGTTCGTCCCGGAGTGGAGACGCGTCGCGTCGTAGGAGAACTCGGGGTTCGGCGCGACGCCGGCGGCCACGACCTCCGCCTGAGCGGTTGCGATGCGCGCGCGGTCGGCCTCGCTCCTCGGATTCGACGCGCGGAGGGCGGCAAGCGCCTCGGCGAACGTCATCTCGGTCGCGGCCGGCGCGGCGAGAACGAGACACGCGGGCGCGATCATGCGAGCGGATCTCCTTCCTCGGGAACGGGAAGCGGGGCGGAGCCGAACGTCGCGTAGGCGACGGGCAGCACGAAGAGCACGACGGCGATCGAGGTCACGAGGCCCCCGATGATGACGAGGGCGAACGGACGCTGGATCTCGCTGCCGACTCCCCGCGAGAGGGCCATCGGCGTGAGCCCCAGGATCGCCAGGAGCGCGGTCATGAGGACGGCGCGGAGGCGTCCCGTCGCGCCTTCGACGATCGCCTCCCGGAGGGGCACGCCGGCGCGCCGGCGCGCATCGATGGCGCTCATGACCAGGAGCGCCGCCAGGCAGACCTGTCCCAGGAGCGCGATGAATCCGACCGCGGCGCTCACGGAGAGGTTGATGCCGCACACGAGGAGCGCCATGGCGCCCCCCGTCAAGGCGAAGGGCGTCACACCGATCACGACCGCGGCGCTTCGCGCCGATTGGAGCCCCATGTAGAGGAGCGCGAAGACGATCAGCGCCGAGATCGGCACGACGATGCCGAGCCGGCGCATCGCGCGCGCCTGATTCTCGAATTCGCCCCCCCAGGTCAGGAAGTGGCCGGGCGGCACCTTGACGTCGCGGTCGACGACCGCCATCGCGTCCTTGACGACACCGCCCATGTCCCGGCCGTCGACGTTGAACTTGAGGGCGAGCACGCGGCTGTTCGCCTCGCGGTTGATACAGGCCCGGCCGGGGTCCGTGGAGACGCGTGCCAGGTCGCGAAGCGGGCGACTCCCGGCAACCGCCGGGACCGCGATCGCGCCGATCGCCTCGGGGTCGCCGCGCTCCGTCTCGGGCAGCATCACGCGCACGGGAATCGGCCGCTCGCCTTCCCACATCTCCGTCACGACGCGCCCTGCGAGCGCGGTTTCGAGAACGTCCTCGGCGGCGCCGACGGTGATCCCGGCGCGTGCGAGCGCCTTGCGGTCGAGGGTGACGTTGAGCTGCGGCACCGTGGCGTCGCGATAGAGCTCGAGGTCGACGATGCCGCGGACCTTCGAGAGCGACGTCCTGGCCGCTTCGAGGGTGTCTCGCATCGCCTCGAGATCGGTCCCGAAGATCTTGAGCACGACCTTGCCCCGCACGCCGGTGATCGCCTCCTCGACGTTGTCCTTGATCGGCTGCGAGAAGTTGAAGTCGACGCCCGGGATCTCGGTGAGCGACGCGCGCATCTCCTCGATGAGCTTGTCCTTCGTGACGCCGTGCCGCCATGCCTCGTGCGGCTTCAGGTGCACGAACGTCTCGCTCATGTTGACGCCCTCGTCGTCCGTGCCGTCCTCCGGGCGCCCCTGCTCGCTCAGGACCTCGATGACTTCGGGGAAGGTTTGCAGGCGGCGCCGCACATCGGTGAGCACCTCCTGGCCCTTCTCCAGCGAGATGCTCGGAGGCATCTCGACGAAGATGACGAAGTCCCCTTCGTCGAGCTCCGGCAGGAACTCGCTGCCGAGACCCATCACCGCGGCTCCGCCGAGGACGGCGAGCACGACGGCGCCGCCCCCGATCGCCCAGCGGTGCGCCAGGGAGAACGCGAGCGCCCGGCGGTAGCCCGCGCGTAGAACCACGAGGAACTTGGGGTCACCCTCGGGAACCGCGCGCGCGCGCAGCAGGACGGCGCAGAGGGCGGGGACGGCGGTGAGCGCGAAGACGAGCGCGCCGGCGAGCGCGAAGCTGTACGTCATCGCGAGCGGACGGAAGATCCGCCCCTCGATGCGCTCGAGCGTGAAGACCGGCATCAGCGCGGCGATGATGATCGCCATCGCGAAGAAGGTCGGCGAGGCGACGTCGAGCGCTGCGCCCGCGATGAGCGAGAGCATCTCGCGCGCGGTCTGCGGCCGGTGCGTCGCCGTCTCGTGGAGGACGTTCTCGACGAGGACGACGGCGCCGTCCACGAGGATGCCGAAGTCGATCGCGCCCATCGAGATCAGGTTGGCGGGAAGGCCGAGCCACCTCAGGCCGATGAACGCGGTGAGCAGCGCGAGCGGGATGACGGAAGCGACGATGAGCGAGCAACGAAGGCTCCGCAGGAACAGCCAGACGACCCCTGCGACGAGCAGAGCGCCGAACAGGAGGCTGTGATGGACCGTGGAGAGCGTGAGGTCGACGAGGGTGGTGCGGTCGTAGAACGGCTCGATCTTCATCCCCTTCGGGAGGATCTTGTCGTTCAGCTCCCCGACCTTGGCGTGCACGCCTTCCAAGACTCGCGACGGGTTCTCGCCGCGCCGGAGGAGGACGAACCCTTCGGTGACGTCGACGGCCTCGTTGTAGCCGATGTTACCTCGTCGCGGCGTGTGGGAGACGACGAGGCGCGCCACGTCGCCGACTGTCACGGGGGTGCCGTCCTCGTTCTTGAGCACCGTCTGGCCGATCTCGTGAGGATCGCTCAGGTAGCCGACGCCGCGGATGACGAGCTCCTGGTCGCCGTGCCGGAGGAAGCCGCCACCGACGTTGTGGTTCGACCGCTGGATCGCGTCGCAGAGATCCTGGAGCGTCAGACCGTGCGCGATGAGCGCCGGAGTGTCGACGAGGACGTGGATTTCCTTGAGGTAGCCTCCGAAGTTGACGACGTCGGCGACCCCCGGCACCTGGCGCAGGATGCGCGAGACGTTCCACTCCTGCTCCGAGCGCACCTGCTCGGGCGTGTGGCGGTCGCTGACGAGCCGGTACTGGTAGATCTCGCCGAGCGGCGTGTCGTCCGGGGAGAGCACGGGCGAGACGCCCTCCGGCAGGTCGGCCTCGTTGAGCTTCTCCGTCACGATCGTCCGCGCCCGGTAGCCGTCGGTGCCGTCCTCGAAGGTCAGGAAGACGAGCGACAGCCCGAAGAGGCTCTCGCTGCGCATCTGGATCATCCCGGGCGTCCCGTTGAGGACGCGCTCGAGCGGGATCGTCACCTGCCTCTCGATCTCCTCCGGCGCCTGGCCGGGCATCTGCGCGATGACGCGGACCGCGATGTTCGTGACGTCCGGGAAAGCTTCGATCGCTGTCTCGTTGTAGGCGAAGACGCCGTACGCGGCGATCCCGCCGATGACGGCGAGGACCGGCAGACGGCGATGGACGCAGGTCTGGATCAGAGACGAGAGCACGAGGGTCTCGCGAGGATCAGAGGAGTTGCTCGGCCGAGCCGTCGAGGAGCAGCGCTCCTTCGACGACGACCTGGTCTCCGGGGGCGAGGCCCGAGAGGACGCGAACTCGTCCCTCCACCGGGCGCCCGACCGAGACGACGCGCCGCTCGAACAGATCGTCACCGGCGGCGACGTAGACGATCGTTTCCTTCCCGCCCTTGATCAGGACCGCCTCGGACGGGAGGGTCGTTCCGGACACGGTGGTCGCGATGCGCGCCCGCCCGAACGTTCCGGGTCTGAGGCCGGCCGGCGGCGCGTCGAGCGCCAGCCGCACGGGCGCCGTGCGGAGCGCGTCGCTCACGACGGCACCGACCGCGACCACGCGAGCGGTCAGCGGCGCCGAGGCCGCATCCAGCTCGATGATGGCTTTGGAGCCGGGGCCCACGAATGGAAGATCGTGATCGGCGACGTCCGCCACGACCCACAGCGCGTTGGGGTCGCCGATCTCGACGAGCGGGTCGCCGCCGGGCTCGACCGAGGCGCCGGTCGATGTCTTGACGTCGATCACCATACCGGAGATCGGCGCACGGACGACGAGATCGAGCCCACGGCCCTCGCCGATGACCCTCGCCGTCGCCTCCGCTTGGTCCGATTCGGCGCGGCAGGTCGTCAGGTGCGCCACCGCCTCCAGTCGCTCGCGCTCGATGCCTACACCCGCGTCCTTCATGCGGTCTTCCCGCTCGACCGCCGTCTGCGCTTCCTCGAGCGCGGCGCGCGCGGCCTCGCGGGCCGTGCGCGCCGCGGCCGCGTCCGGAGCCGCCACCGTCAGGAGAGGATCGCCGGCCCGCACCGGATCGCCGGTCTTGACGTTGACCGACACGACCCGACCCGAGAACGGCACACCGACGCGCGAGCGCGCGCCGTCCCGGAACGTGACGTGCGCCGGTGCCGCCACGTCGACTGAACCCGTCGCCACGCCCACCGCCGCCACCTTCACGTAGGAGAGGGAGGCACGAGGGAGTCGAACGGTCCCAGGGGGAAGGGGTGTCGCCGCCTGCGCCGCCGGGTTTTGAACCCGATCGGTGCCCAACGAGGTCGTACACGCCGGAGCGGCGCAGGCGGCGAACAGAACAAGGAGGAGCCTGGACTGTCGACCCATCGTGAGCGGCTCTATTGCAAGGGCCTTGCCTACTCCGAACGGGCGCAATCGCGCGCTGTGGGCGCGGCGGCACTGGCATCCACGCCACACTCGGTACATGCTGTCCCCACTCCCAGGGGGCCAGCGGGAGCACGGATGCGGGTTTCGTCCAAGCTGACCGTGGGTATCAGCGTGGTCAGCCTCCTCATCGCCGGCGCGCACGGCTGGCGACAGATGGTGCAGGAGCGCAAAGATCTCCGCGGGGCGATCGAGCGCGACCTCCGGACCGTCGGGAACGCGGTCCAGGTGTCGCTCGAGCACGCCCTCCGCGACCGGCAGTACACCGACATCCAGGGCGCGCTCGACTCGCTCGAGGGGATCGCTCCCGACCTCGACCTCTTCGTCTTCGCGCCGGAAGGCGGTCTCCGGGCACGCTCGATCGGGAGCGTCGACGAGCCGATCCTGCGGACGTTCGCGGCACGGGCGGCCTCGTCCCGCCAGCCGGTCCTCGAGATCGACGCGGAGCAGGCGTGGCGGGCGACGCTCGGCCTCCCGCTCGTCGACGACGAAGGCCATGACGCCGGCGCGCTCGTCCTCGTCCAGCCCCTGGTCGAGGTGCGGCGCGACCTCGTCGACACCCGGCGCGGGATCCTGGTCTCGCTCTGCATCCTTGTGATCGCGCTCACCGGCGTTCAGGCGCTGCTCGGAACGCTCTGGGTGACCCGCCCGCTCTCCGCGCTGGCGAGCGGCATGCAACGCCTGCGCGAGGGACGGCCCCCTCATGTCGCCGGCACGCGCCGGAACGACGAGGTCGGCCGACTCGGCAAGGAGTTCGACGCGCTCGTTGCCGATCTCAGGGTGGCTCGC
Source organism: Candidatus Polarisedimenticolaceae bacterium (assembly GCA_036275915.1). NCBI lineage: Bacteria > Pseudomonadati > Acidobacteriota > Candidatus Polarisedimenticolia > Candidatus Polarisedimenticolales > Candidatus Polarisedimenticolaceae > Candidatus Polarisedimenticolaceae bacterium. The sequence goes on from DASUCV010000004.1 coordinate 665,310, forward strand.
GACCGGATCGCGCGGGAGGTCGAGTCGCGTCTCGCGCTCGAGCAAGGGCTCCAGCGCGTCGACAAGCTCGTGACGATCGGTCAGCTCTCCGCCGGGCTCGCCCACGAGATCGGCTCGCCGCTCCAGGTCATGAGCGGGCGCGCTCGCGCGCTCATGGCCCGGTCCACCCACGAGGACGAGGTCAGGAAGAATGCGGCGGTCCTCGCGGACCAATCCGACCGGATCGCGCGGATCGTCGAGCGCCTGTTGCTGTTCGGGCAGCGCCGCACGCCGCGGATGGCGGAGACCGACCTCGCCGCTCCGGTGCGAACCGTCCTCGATCTCATGGAGCCGTCGGCGCGGCGGCGCGGCATCAGCGTCGCCTTCCAATGTCCGCCGGAGCCTCCGCGCGTCGTCGCCGACGTCGATCAGATCCAGCAAGTGGCCCTGAACCTCCTGAAGAACGCCCTCGCCGCGACGCGGGACGGCGGGCACATCTCGATCCGCGTGGGCCCCGGCCGGATCGAGAGTCCCGACGGGCCGATTCCGGCCGCGCGTCTCGAGATCGAGGACGACGGGTGCGGGATGACCGAGGACGTGCGCGCCCGCCTGTTCGAGCCGTTCTTCACCACGCGCGAGAATGAAGGGGGGACCGGGCTCGGCCTCCCCGTGGTCCAGTCGATCGTGCGCGCGCACGGCGGAAGCCTCGGCGTCGTCACGTCGCCCGGATCGGGCACGAAGTTCACGATCGACCTTCCAGCGCAGGGGGCCTCTGCATGAGCGCGCGCAAGCGCCGTCTGCTGGTGCTCGACGACGATCCCGAGGTCGTCTCCTATCTCACCGAGGAGCTCGAGCGCGAGGCGTTCGCCGTCACCGGCGCCACCGACCCCGCCGACGCGCTGGCGCGGATCGAGCGCGACAACTTCGACCTCGTGATCTCCGACATCGAGATGCCCGGGATGCGCGGGACCGATCTGCTCGCGGCGATCCAGTCCCGGCGCCCGGACCAGCTCGTCGTCCTGATCACGGCGTTCGGGAGCATCGACCTCGCCGTGCGCTCGATCCACGCCGGCGCCGCCGACTTCGTCGCGAAGCCGTTCCGCATCGAGGCGCTCCTCCTCGTCGTCGAGCGCGCGCTCCGCGAGCGCCAGATGCGGCACGAGATCGTGCGCCTGAGGCGCCGCCTCGCCGAGGATCCGGACCCGACCGTCGTCGCCGTGAGCCCCGCGATGCGGCGCGCCGTCGATCTCGCGCGGCGCGCGGCGGGGACCGATGCCACGGTCCTCCTCACCGGCGAGAGCGGGACCGGAAAAGGCGAGCTGGCGCGGATCATTCACGAGAGCGGGCCGCGCCGCAACGGAGCGTTCGTGCGGCTGAACGCCGCGGCGCTCCCGGCGACCCTCGTCGAGTCGGAGCTCTTCGGCGTGAAGCGCGGGGCGTTCACCGACGCCAAGGAAGATCGCAAGGGTCTTTTCGTCGCGGCCTCGGCGGGCACGCTCTTCCTCGACGAGGTCGGCGAGCTGGCGCCCGAGACCCAGGCGAAGCTCCTCCACGTGCTCGAGTCGGGCCGCGTCCGCCCGGTCGGCAGCGTCGAGGAGCTCGACGCGCACGCGCGGGTCGTCGCGGCAACGAACCGGCCTCTCGAGACCCTCATGGCCGAAGGGCGCTTTCGCGCCGATCTCTACTACCGCATCAACGTCATCCGCATCGACGTGCCGCCGCTTCGAGACCGTCGCGAGGACATCCTCCCGCTCATCGACGGCCTCCTCGGCCGCGCCTGCGAGCGCCTCGGGCGGCCGGTCGCGGGGATCTCGAAAGACGCCATGCGGCTCCTCATGGCCCACGACTGGCCGGGGAACGTGCGGGAGCTGGCAAACACGCTCGAGCGCGCGGTCGCGCTCTCCGATCACGACACGATCGTGGCGGAGGACCTCGCGGGGATCGGCGCGCGGCCGGCCGCGGCGACGGTCATATCCCCTGCCCTCGGCCTCACGCTCGCCGAGCTGTCGCGCGATTACGCGCGGCGCGTCCTGGACGCGCACGAGGGGAACAAGGCGGCCGCCGCGCGCGCGCTCGACATCGACCGCCGCACGCTCTACCGGATGCTCGGGAACGGCGAAGGCGACGAAGCGGAAACGGGTTAACAGTCGATAGTCAACAGTTCACAGTAAGAAAAAAGGGCGCTCCGGAGAGCGCCCTTCGAGTTGTCGATGTGTGTGTGTCGCTCAGTACCGGCGATTGCCGCCGCGACCGCCGCCGCCACCACCGCTGCGACCGCCGCCGTAGCCACCACCGCCGCCGAACCCGCCACCGCCGCCCGAGCTGCGCTCACGCGCCTCGTTGACGGTCAGCGGCCGGCCTCCGAACTCACGTCCGTTCAGATCGCGAATCGCGCTGTCGGCGTCCTCGGACGATCCCATCTCCACGAAACCGAAACCGCGCGGGCGGCCGGTGTCGCGATCCGTGACGAGCTTGACCTCGACCACGTTGCGGCCGTTCTGACCGAAGAGCTCGCGGACTTGATCGTCGTCCGCACTGAAGGGAAGGTTGCCGACGTACAGTCTCGTACCCATGCTCGAACCTCTACCGCTCCCGCGGGAGCCGAAACCAGATCCTGACCCCCGAGCCGAACTTTCGGCCCAGTACGCGTGCCAAAGCGCCACGCAGGTGATGGCACGCAATTCAGTCGTTTCTGTACGATAAGAATGCCGCCAGGACCTGCCCACACGTTACGGGAGCGACTGCAGGCTGTCAAGCACGGCGCAGGTGACGATCGATCGCATTTTGCGCGAAAACTTCATGACTTATAAGCGCTGCGGGGTCGTAGCCGGCAGGCGCGAAGACGACCATCAAGAGCGACACCGTCGCCGCGTCGACCGCGGTACGCGCTGAGTCGGAGCTCGGGTTGCCGAACGGCCCGACACGGTCCGAGAGCACGGGCCGGCCATCGAGGTGGACATCATCCTTCCGGATGCCGGGGTACGACTCGCCGGGCGCCCCGCGGCGGAGGATGACGGGACCGTCGATCTTCGCCGCGTCGTAGAGTCCGATCGGCAACAGGAAGGTGGCGGAGCAGAGGTTGGCGACGTCCACCGCGGCGTTCACCGCCGGGAACGGCTTCCCCTGGAGAACCCTGCGCACGAGCGCTTCCGACGAGGGCCTCGTCGACGTCGGATCGAGGCCGAACGCACGGTACAGCGTGCGCGCCGCCGAGAGGCCGGGAATCTCCCCGGGACTCTTGCCTGAGTACGCGGCCCGCAGGGAGGCCGCCAGAGCGTCGATCTCCGCCGTCAGGTTCGGCCCCGCGGCGCCGATGCGGAGCCCCTCCGCCGCGACAACCGCGGCCGAGACCAGCTGCCGGATGTCGGGGGCGATCGTCAATTCGGGCATGGACTTAGGATAGGTCAGGTCGAATCCGGTTAATGGCCGGCCCGGTGGGTGCGTTGTGAAGGATGACGACACGACGAAGGAGGAGGCCGTGCACGCCTTGACCCGACCCCGCCCCGAGACCGACGGAGCCGCCCACGCCGCGGCGGCCGCGCTCTTCGAGGCCCACCACGAGCGCGTCTACCGGGTCGCGCGACGGATCACCGGTCGCGCCGAAGATGCCGAAGACGTCCTTCAGACCGTCTTCCTCCGGATCGTGCGGCGGGAAGACGCTCCCATCCGCGCCGATGAAGCCGCGAGCTATTTCCACCGGGCCGCGACGAACGCGTCGCTCGATCTGATCCGGCGGCGGCGCGCCGCACGATCGGAATCGATCGACGATGCGGACCGCTTCTCCGATGCCGCCCCCTCTCCGGAAGCCCAAAGCCGGGGCGACGAGCTGCAAGCAAAGGTGAGGGAGGCGCTCGCTGCGCTCTCACCGCGAGCCGCGGAGATCTTCGTCCTTCGTTATTTCGACGGGTACGGGAATCGAGAGATCGCCCGCATGCTCCGCACGTCTTGGAGCACCGTGGCGGTCACGCTCCACCGGACCCGCGCCAAGCTCCAGAAAGAACTCAAGGGAGATCTGTGATGAGCCGACACGACGATACCAGGCCGTCCTTGGACGAGATCGTCGACACGATCCGGACGACGACGCCTTCGCGGGACGAGATCGACGGCGCGGCGGCGCGCGTGCGCACGCGCCTCGGTCTCGAAGGCGCGGCTCCCGCCGCCGAGACCACCGTTCACATCGAGAGCTGCGCCGGATTCCAGGCGCTGATCCCCGCTTACCTCGGCGGGAAGCTGCCCCGCGAGACCGCGCTCCTCCTCGAAGACCACAGCCGCGAGTGCATCCCGTGCCGTCGCGCGCTCCTCATCGCGCGGCAGCCGGCGGCGTACGCGAGATCGGCGGCGGATGTCCCCCGACGGACGTCGCGCACGCGTCTCCTCGCCGCCGCGGCGGTGGCGGCGGTGGCGATCGTCGGCGCGTACACGGCGTGGCGGGTCTTGCCCGCGCTCGGCGCCGATCCGCACCTGAAGGTCATGCGCATCGACGGCAATCTGTTCCAGGTCCGCGCCGGCGACCTCGTCGCCCTGCGGCCCGGGATGACCGTCTCGGCGAAGGAAGCGGTGCGGACGGCGAAGGACTCGGGAGCGCTCGTCATGATGGACGACGGCTCGCGCATCGAGATGCGCGACCGCACCGAGCTGGCCGTCGACCGGGGGCGCGATGGGAGCACCGTCCGCCTGGGCGCCGGCGCGATCATCGTCGAGGCCTCGCCTCAGGGCTCGGGACACCTGGACGTCCGCACCGACGATTGCCTCGTCGCGGTCAAGGGCACGATCTTCTCGGTGAACCACGGCACGCGCGGATCGCGTGTCTCCGTCGTCGAGGGCGCCGTGCGCGTCGCCGCCGACGGGCGCGAGAGCCTCCTGAAGCCGGGCGACCAGGTCACGACGACCGACGCGCTCGCGGCGGTCTCCGTCCAGGACGAGATCGCCTGGAGCAAGGACGCCGAGCGGTACGACCAGCTCCTCCGCGAGCTGGCATCCCTGCGCAAGGACCTCGACGCCCGGGTTCCCAACCCGGCGATGCGGTATCGCTCGGAGCTGCTCGACAAGATGCCCGACGGCACTGTCCTGTACGCGGCGATCCCGAACGTCACCGACGCCCTCGTCGAGTCGAAGCGGGTCTTCGAGGAGCACATCGCCCAGAGCGAGGCGCTCCAGGCGTGGTGGAACGAGCACATGCGCGGGCCCGAGCAGCAGAAGGAGATGGACGAGACGTTCGAGCGCATTCAGGCGTACGGCCATCAGCTCGGCGACGAGATCGTCGTGTCGCTGTCGATGGACGCCGCCGGTCACGTCCGCGGACCGATCGTGACGTCCGTCGTGAAGGACCCGGAGGCGCTCCGGAGGCTGATCGCGAAGGACCTCCGGTCGGCTCCCGACGGCCAGGAGATCGCCGACAAGGCGTCGCTGACGTTCGACGGCAATCTCATGCGCCTCGAGTGCAAGGAGCACGCGGCGGCCGCGGTCGCCGGCGGCCCGTGGGCCGTCGCCCCTCTCCACGAGAAGCTCCAGGCCGCATATGCCGAAGGAGCCTCGTGGCTCTTCGCCGCCGACCTCAAGACGATGCTCGGCCGCGTGATGCAAGAGGCCGAGGCGCATGGCGGCCACGCCGAGGGGCTCGAGCGGACGGGCCTCCTCGACGCCGAGTACGTCGTCTTCAAGAGGACCGAGGAGCCGGGCGGCGCCGAGCACCGCGCCGAGATCTCGTTCGATCAGCCGCGGCGCGGGATCGCCGGGTGGCTCGCGTCGCCCGCGCCCCTCGGCGCGGCCGAATTCGTCTCTCCCGACGCCTCGTTCATGGCCGCGGCGGTGATGCGCCGGCCCGAGCTGCTGCTGTCCGAAGCCCTCACCTGGGTCGGACCCGGCGTGATGGTCAAGGACGACGGGAACGTCGCCCTCTTCGAGGATCTCGCACGGACCCTCGGCGGCGACGTCGTCTTCGCGCTCGACGGTCCCGTCCTCCCGGTTCCCTCGTGGAAGCTGGCCATCGAGGTCTACGACACGGAAGCGTTCCGCCGGGCGTTCGACGCCCTGGTGGCCAAGGCGAACGATCAGCTCGCCGCGTCGGGACACGAGGGACGAATCGTCGTCGAGCCGGTTCAAGCCGGGAACCGAACCGATTGGGTCGTGCGTTACACCGGGAACGGAGGGAGCAACACGCCGATGCGTTACACGTTCGTCGATGGCTATCTCGTCGCGGCGCCGAGCCAGGTGATGATCGACCACGCGATCGAGCAGCGGCAGAACGGGTACACGCTCACGCGCTCGAAGGAATTCCAGGCGCTCCTGCCCACGGACGGCGAGGTCAACGTCTCGGCCGCAGTCTGGCAGAAGCTCGGCCCGGTCGTCGGGCAGCTCGCGGGTCAGTTCTCCGCGATCGTCGACTCCGAAGAGGCGCGGCGCCTCGAGGCGATGGCGGGCGAGAGCCGGCCGCGTCTCGTCACCGCTTACGCCGAGCCGCAGCGCATCGTGGTCGGCTCGCGCGGCGAGGCCGGCATCGGTTCGCTCCTCGGGTCGATCATGTCGGCGAACGAGCTGCAGATGCTCGGCCGCCTCGCGGAACGGGCCAAGGCGGACCGGACCCCGTGACGGGACCCGGCGCCATCGAGCTCCAGGGATTGGGCGTGCGCTTCGGCGCACGTCCGATCCTGCACGATCTTACCGCCACGATGTCCGGGCGGGCGATCGGACTTCTGGGCCCGAACGGCGCCGGGAAGACGACCCTCCTCCACACCCTGCTCGGATTTCACGCTCCCGCCTCCGGCGGCGCCCGGATGCACGGCAAGGACGTCGTCCGGGAGGCGATGGCGCTCAAGGGCATCGTCGGCTACATGCCGGAGAGCGACGCCTTCATCGCGGGGATCACCGCCGTCCGGTTCGTCCGGATGATGGCCGAGCTGTCCGGGCTCCCGCCGGGTGCCGCGCTCGAGCGGGCGCACGAGACGCTGCAGTATGTCGGGCTCGGCGAGGCGCGCTACAGGACCCTCGAGGGGTTCTCGCTCGGCATGAAGCAGATGGCCAAGCTCGCGCAGGCGATCGTCCACGCGCCGAAGATCCTCTTCCTGGACGAGCCGACGAACGGCCTCGATCCGCCGGCGCGCGCGCGGATGATCCGCCTCGTCAAGGAGATCCGCGATTCGGGCCAGGCGCAGATCGTCCTCTCGTCGCACCTCCTGCGCGACGTCGAGGAATGCTGCGACGAAGTGCTCGTGCTCAAGGACGGCGCGATCGCGTTCCACGGCGACCTCGAAGAGGAGCGGAAGGCGAACCGGAAGTTCCTCCAGGTCGAGACGCGCGGCGACGAGCGCGCCTTCGCCGCCGCCGCCGAGGCGCTGGGATGCACGTGCGCGCTCGTGTCGCCGGGCCGGCTCAGGATGGTGCTCCCGGAGTCGGTCGCGGTGCGCGACCTTTACAAGCTCGCCGCGGCGCAGCAGCTCCAGATCCGCAAGCTCGACTACAAGCGGGATTCCTTGCAGGACATCTTCTTGAAAGCGATGGAGGGGTCCCTTGGCCGTCTATGACAGACGCTACCGCGGCTACGAGGGCCCGCTCACCCCGCTCGCGACACGCTGGCGCGTCCTGCCACGCTACGCGTGGGGCCAGGTCTTCCGCTCGCGCCTGTTCGTCGCGTTCTACACGCTGTGCTTCGGGTATCCGCTCGTCCTCTTCGGCTGGGTCTACCTGCACCACAATCTGAGCGCGCTTGCCGCGCTCCAGCTCGATGCGCTCCGGCTGGCACCCGTCGAAGCTCCCGCGTTCGCCACCTTCATGGGAGTGCAGTGCTTCTTCTTCGGAGGGATCATGACCCTCCTCGTCGGTCCCGGCCTCGTCTCGCCGGATCTCGCCAACGGCGCCCTGCCCCTCTTTCTCGGACGGCCTCTGACCCGCCGCTCCTACGCGCTCGGCAAGATGGGTGCGCTCATCGTCCTCCTCTCGTCGATCACCTGGATCCCCGGCCTGCTGCTCTTCCTGTTCCAGAGCTGGCTCGAAGGGTGGGGATGGCTGGCCGATCATCTCCACGTCGGGATCGCAATCGTGCTCGGCGCGTGGATCTGGATCGCCACGATCACCCTGCTCGCGCTCGCGACCTCTTCGGTCGCCAAGCGCAAGGTCGTTGCCCAGACGTTCCTCCTGGGTGCGGTCATCTTCGGAAGCGTCGCCGGTCAGGCGATCAACGTCATGTTCGGCACGCGCCTCGGGTTCGTCTTCAACATCCCCGAGCTCATGCACACGGTCTGGGAAGGGCTCTACCGCGTGCCGCTGCATGCTCAGCTCCCCCCGGCGGTCGCGTGGGCGGCGCTCGTCCTCCTGTGCGGCCTCTCGGTCGCGATCGTCGCGCGCCGGCTCCGCGCCTTCGAGGTCGTGCGGTGATCGTCCTCGACAACGTCTCGAAGTTCTACGGCGAGGTCCTCGGCGTGAATCGCGTGACGCTCACGGTCGGACCCGGGATCACGAGCCTCGTCGGGCCGAACGGCTCGGGAAAGACGACGCTCATGAACCTGATCGCGGGCCTCTTGCGTCCGACCCAGGGCACACTCTCGATCCTCGGCGTCCCCCCGGACCGGCCGGAGCTCCTCGGTCGACTCGTCGGCTACTGCACGCAGTACGACGCCTTCCCTCCGGGGCTCACCGGCTACGAGTTCGTCCACGCCACCCTTCGCCTGCACGGCCTGCCCGAATCACGCTGCCGCGAGCTGGCCGCGCGCGCGATCGCGCGGGTCGGCCTGACCGAGGCCGCGGGACGCCGCGTCGCGGGGTACAGCAAGGGGATGCGGCAGCGGATCCGCCTCGCGCAGTCGATCGCGCACGACCCGAAGGTCATCGTGCTCGACGAGCCGCTCAACGGCCTCGACCCGATGGCGCGCGCCGAGACGATCGCCCTCTTCCGGCAGCTCGCCGACGAGGGGCGGTTCGTCCTCCTTTCGAGTCACATCCTCCACGAGGTCGATCTCCTCTCCGACCGCGTCATCCTCGTCCATCACGGATACGTCGTCGCCGAAGGGAAGATCGCCGGCGTCCGCGACGAGATCGAGCAGCACCCGGCGCAGGTCCTCGTGCGATGCGATCGTCCGGCGCTCGTCGCGTCGCGGATCTTCGAGCTCGACAGCGCGGTCGAGATCAAGATCCACGACGACCGCCGAGGGCTCCTCGTCCACACGAGGGACGCCGACAAGTTCTATCTGCTCCTGAACCGCCTCGTGCTCGAGCACGAGCTCGACCTCGAGGCGGTCATGCCCGCCGACGAGGATGTCCAGGCGGTCTACAAGTACCTCATCGAGCAGGAGGGTCCCCCGTCGTGACCGCCGAGACGCGCTCGCTCGTCCTGCGCCAGATCATGGCCGTCCAGGCCCTCGAGCTGCGCAAGCGGTTCCTCGGCCGACGCTCGATCCTCGTGTACCTCTTGGCGCTCATTCCTCTGGGGCTCACCGGCATGCGCATGCTGGCGATCCTCTTCCTTCACATGATGGAGCACAGCATCGCGCAGGACCAGGTGGAGTACGCGGTGCTCTTCCGCACGCTCATCCTGCGCTTCGTCGTTTATTTCGGGTGCGTCGCGGTCTTCGTACCGCTCTTCCGCGGGGACATCCTCGACCGATCGCTCCATTACTACCTGCTCGCGCCGCTCACCCGACGGACGCTGACGATCGCCAAGTACTTGTCGGGGCTCGCCGCTGCTCTCTTTCTCTTCAACGGGACCACGCTCGCCACCTGGCTGCTCTGGTACGGAGGGCACGGCCCGGCGGCGCTGATCGACCGTGCGACGTCCGGGCACGGCCTCGCCGAGCTCGGCGCCTACCTCCTCGTGACGACGCTCGCGTGCATCGGCTACGGCGCCGCGTTCCTCGCCGCCGGCGTGTACTTCCGGAATCCGATCTTCCCCGCGCTCCTCTTCCTCGGGTGGGAGCTGATCAACATCTTCCTGCCGCCGGTGCTCAAGTCGCTCAGCCTGATCCACTACCTGGAATCGTTGTGCCCGGTCTCGGTCCCGCCCGACTCCGGGATCGCGATCCTCGCCGACCCGGCCTCTCCCTGGGTCGCGATCCCCGGCCTCCTGGCGCTCGCCGCAGTCCTCGTCGCCCTCGCAGCCGCGAAGGCACGCCGCCTCGAGGTCCTCTACGGCATCGAGTAGCGCGCCCTTGCTACGATCCCCGGCATGCTGGGCGACGATCCGCACAAGAACGAAACGACCCTTTCGCTCCGCGAGCAGGCCGAGACCGTGCTTCGCCTCGCCTCGCCGGAAGAGCGCCTCAAGCTCCTCCTCGACGCGCCGAAGCCGATGGCTCTGGTCCGAACGCTTCCCGACGCCGATTTCCACCTGACGGTCCGCGAGATCGGACCGCAGGACGCGCTCCCCCTCCTCGCGCTGGCCTCGTCTCCGCAGATCGCCCATCTGCTCGATCTCGAGGGCTGGCGCGGGGACCGCATCGACCCGACGCGGTTCGGCGCGTGGGTCGCCCTGCTCGCCGAATCCGGGGAGGCGACGCTCCGGCGGTTCGCTCGGTCGGCCGACGACGAGACGCTGATCCTGCTCTTCCACGGCTGGCTCCATGTGCGGCCGCTCGAGATCGACCACGAGGAGCCGACACGCGGCCACGGGGTGACGGAAGCCGGTGACGAGCGCGGGTTCGTGGCGCCCGACGGCAGCCATCTCTTCGCGCCCGAGCACACGGAGCATGCGCCGGCCGGCCGGCGGCTCGCCGAAATCCTCTTCCTCGACGACCAGGCTCGCTATCTCGGCATCGTCCGCTCGGCCCTGTTCGAGCTTCCGTCGGAGGTCGAGGAGGAGGCGCTGCGCTGGCGCAACTCACGCCTCGAGGAGCACGGCTACCCGCCGTTCGAGGAGGCGCTCTCCGTCTACGCCGCGCCGGTGGCGAGGACCACGGCGGAGGCGGCGTCCGGCGAGCGCGAGGCGGCGGCGCCGAGGGCCGCGCTCCGGTCGTTGCGGCGGGATAACGCCGTGGTCGCCGCGATCGACCTCCTGACGCCCGGCGAGCGCGAGCGGGTGCTGGAAGGGTTGACGAACGTCGCGCACCGCGTGCTCGTCGCGGACGGGGCGGACCCGGGCTCGCTCGACGCGCAGCGCGCCGTGCTCCTTCGCGCCGGCGCCTACGTCGGCATCGGACTCGAGCGGCGCGGCGCGCGCGAGCCGGCGCCCGCCGCCGCGGTGCTCCGGACGACGTCGCCGATCGAGCTGTTTCGCGAAGGCTACGCCGAAGCCGCATCGCTCGCGGCCCGCGCGCGTGCGCTCGTCGCCGCGCTCGGGAGCGACGCTCTCCTCGACGCACCGCTCCTGGCGCGCGTCCGGGCTCTTTGCGCCCCGAGGCCCCAGTTCGTCGCCGAGGGCGACGAGCCGGCGCGCGATTTCCGCACGGTCGCCGAGATCGAGGAGACGAAGGTGACGCTCGAGCTCTGCGAGACCCTGGTCCAGGCGCTCCTGGCGCGGCGCGGCACCGACGCTCGCAGGCTCGCCGCCGAGGAGAGGCGTCCCTTCGAGGACCTCCCGCGCTTCTCGACCCTGCTCCTCACCGCGCTCGCGTGGCACGCGGTGCGCGGCGCCGTCAGGGTCGACCGGCTGCCCCAGGATGCGGTTGCCGATTTCCTGCGGATCGTCGCGTCCCGGCGAACCGCGGACCCCGAAGCGCCTTCGAGATCGATGGACCGCCTGGTCGGCGTGCTGGCGGCCGAGTCGAGCCTTTCACGCCGCGCCGCGGCCGCCCTCCGTGCCTTCGGGACGACCGCGCTCGATCGCCTCGCCGCGGACTGTGCGAACCTGGACCCCGGCCTGCCGGTGACGCCGCGCGTCGTGGGGTCCTTGAGGCTCGCCTAGGACTGGAGCTTGTTCGCCGCGTTGAGCGCGGCCACCTTGTAGCACTCGGCGAGGGTCGGGTAGTTGAAGACGGTCTCGAGGAAGTAATCGAGCCCGCCGCCCAAGGCCAGCACGGCCTGACCGATGTGGACGAGCTCCGTCGCGTAGGTGCCCATGACGTGCACGCCGAGGAGCGCGCGCGTCTCCGCGTGGAAGAGCATCTTGAAGTAGCCGCTGTCGTCGCCCAGGATCTGCCCGCGCGCGATTTCGCGGTACCGCGCGACGCCGGTCTCGTAGGGCACCTTCGCCGCGGTGAGCTCGCGCTCGGTCGGCCCGACCATCGAGATCTCCGGGATCGAGTAAATCCCATAAGGGAAGTGCGACGGCATCGGCCCGGTCGAGACGCCGAACGCCGCCCGGGCCGCAAGACGGCCCTGCTCGGCTGAGGTCGCCGCGAGCGACGGCGCGCCGATGACGTCGCCGGCCGCGAAGACGTTCGGCACCACGGTCCGGAACGCGGCATCGACGATGATCTTGCCTCGCTCGCCCACCGTGACACCGATCGCCTCGAGACCGAGGCCCTCGGTCGCGGCGGCGCGCCCGGCGGAGTAGAGCGCGATGTCGACGGCGACCCGCTTTCCGGACTCGAGCTGGATGACGGCCCGCCGGCCCTCCACCGTCACGCTGGCGACCGTCTCTCCGAGCCGGAAGCTCACCCCGCGATCGCGGAGCTGGTGCGCCAGCTCGACGACGATCTCGTTGTCGACGAACTCGAGCGGCCGGTCGCGCCGCTCGATCACGGTGACGTCGATCCCGAGCTGGCCGAACATCGACGCGTACTCGATGCCGATGACCCCCCCGCCGATCACCGCCATCGACTTCGGGATCGTCTTGAGCTTGATGACGTCGTCGCTCGTCATGACGACCTCGCCGTCGACGGTGACCCCCGGCGGGACGGCGGGATTCGTGCCGACGGCGACGAGCGCGAACTCGGTCGTGTAGGTCTGCTCCGTGCGCTCGCGATTGACGCCGATCGTGTGCGCGTCGACGAAGCGGCCCTGCCCGGAGAGGATCGTGACGCCGTTGCGGCAGAGCTGGTCCTCGACGACCTCCTGCTCGCGCCGGACCGTCTCGTCGACGCGGCGGAGCAGCCGTTCGGCCGTGATCGGCGATTGGTCGCGGATCCCGTTCCGCTCGGCGAAAGGACCGCGCGACTCGTGCACGATTCCGATCACCGCCTCCCTGAGCGTTTTGCTCGGGATCGTCCCGGTGTCGATGCAGACGCCGCCGACCTCGCGGCGCTTCTCGACGACCGCCGCGCGCTTCCCGAGCTTGGCCGCCTGAATCGCGGCACGCTGCCCGGCGGGCCCGCTTCCGATGCAGATCAGGTCGAAGTCGTACGGCATCGGCGAAGCCTACTACAATGGGGGGTATGGCCGATTCACCGCTGAAGTCCGCGTACGAGCTGGCGATGGAGCGCCTCAAGGCGAAGGACCGGGAGGAAGGGGTCGAGGAAGACGCCCCGCTCACGAACGCCCAGAAGGAGCGCATCGCCGAGATCCGCCGCGACGCGAAGGCGAAGCTCGCGGAGATGGAGATCCTTCACCGGAAGAACATCGCCGGCGCGCGAGGCGATCCGGAGGGGACCGCGAAGATCGAAGAGGCGTACGGGATCGACCGCGGCCGTATCGAGTCGCGGATGGAGTCCGCGGTCGCGAAGGTCCGGCGGGGCGAAGGCTAGGCCCGCTCCTCCCACACCTTCGCGAGCTCGACGATGACCCGGGTCGCGAGCTCCATGTCCTGCGCCGAAACCCACTCGAGCCGCGAGTGGAAGTTGTGCTCGCCGGCGAAGATGTTCGGGGTCGGCAGCCCCATGAAGCACAGCTTCGAGCCGTCGGTGCCCCCGCGGATGGGATGCTCGCGGAGCGCGAGACCGGTCCGTCGGATCGCCTCGCGCGCGTTCTCGACGACCTGCGGGTGCTGATCGAGGACCGACTTCATGTTCCGGTACGACTCTTCGACCTTGCACTCGACCGTAGACCCAGGCCAGTCGCGGACCGTCTCCTTCGCGAGCTTCTCGAGCCACGCCTCCTTCTCGCCGAGCCCCGCGTCCTTGAAGTCGCGGATCAGGAGCTTGACCGAGGTCTTGTCGACGGACGGGGTCATGACGTACGGGTGGACGTAGCCTTCGTACCCATCGGTCTTCTCCGGGCTCAAGCCATCCTTCGGCAGCCGTCCGATGAAATCCGCGGCGACCTTGATGGCGTTGACCATCTTGCCCTTCGCATAGCCGGGGTGCGTGTTGAACCCCTGGAAGGTGATCGTCATCGCGTCGGCGGAGAACGTCTCCATCTCGATCTCGCCCCGCGTCTCGCCGTCCATCGTGTAGGCGCAGGCCGCGCCGAACTTCGCGACGTCGAAGTACTTCGTGCCGTTCCCGACCTCCTCGTCCGGGGTGAAGCCGACCCGGATCGTGCCGTGAGGGATCTCGGGATGACGCATCAGGTAGTCTGCCGCCGTCACGACCTCCGCGACGCCGGCCTTGTTGTCCGCCCCGAGGAGGGTCGTTCCCGACGCCGTCACGACGTCGCAGCCGATCTGGTCGGCGAGCGCCGGGTTGTCCTTGAACGTGATCACCGCCGCCGGATCGTCCGGCAGTGTGAGATCGTTGCCGCGATAGTTCCGGTGGACGATCGGCTTGACGCCCGCGCCGGGCATCTCGGGGCTCGTGTCGACGTGCGCGATGAACCCGACGACCGGCACGTCCTTCTTCTTCGACGTCGCGGGGATCGTCCCGAAAACGTAGCCGTGCGCGTCGATCGCCGCGTCCTTGATGCCGATCGCCTTGAGCTCGTCGACGAGGTGCCGCAGCAGGTCGAGCTGCTTCGCAGTCGACGGATAGCTCTCGGAGTTCTCGTCGGACTGCGTGTCGAAGGTCACGTAGTGGAGGAAGCGTTTGAGGCACGCCTCGCGAAGGCTCGTGTCGGTCGTCACCATGGAATCACCTCGAGGAAGATCGCGAGGCTACTCGCATCCGGCGTCCGCTCGCAAGACCGTCTTGTTCCTTCAGCCTCCGTTTGCTAGGATGCGACGTCGCCACGGTCGGTTGTTCGCCGGGCGACACGCGGAGTGCCGATGCTGCGTGTCCTGGGCGTCATCCCAGCCCGCTACGCCTCGACCCGGTTTCCCGGAAAGCCCCTCGCTCCCCTCGGACACGGCACGATGCTCTCCGCCGTGTGGGCCGCGACCCGCGCGGCGAAGCGGATCGAGCGGGTCGTCGTCGCCACCGAAGACCGCCGCATCGCGGACGCGTGCCGCAACCTCGGCGCCGAGGCGCTCATGACCTCCCCCGCCCACGCGTCCGGCACCGACCGCGTCGCCGAGGTCGTCGAACGCATCGGCCCGGACTTCGACCTCGTCGTCAACATCCAGGGCGACGAGCCGCTCGTGACGGCGACCGCGCTCGATCGTCTCGTGGGCGCGTTCGACGATCGCCCCGAGCTGGGCATGGCGACCCTCGCCGAGCCGCTCCCGTCCGCCGACGCGCTCTTCGATCCGGGGACCGTCAAGGTCGTCTGCGCCGCCGACGGGCGCGCGCTGTACTTCTCGCGCGCGCCGATCCCGTACCACCGCGGGTCCTCCACCGTGCTCGAGGCCGATTTCCGCTCGGTCCTCGCCTCACGCCCGGGCGGCATCGCCGGGTACTGGAAGCATCAGGGTCTCTACGCGTACCGGCGAGACGTTCTCCTCGCCCTCACCGGAATGGCCCCTTCACCGCTCGAGATCGACGAAGGCCTCGAGCAGCTGCGCGCCCTCCAGGCCGGGATCACGATCCGGGTCCTGGAGTCGGATTTCCGCTCGATCGCCGTGGACACCCCCGACGACCTCGCGCGGGCCGCGGCCCACCTCATGTCGACCACCCGTCAGGAGATGACTCGATGAAGCCGAAGCGCACGCCCAAGTACATCTTCGTCACAGGAGGCGTCGTCTCCTCCCTCGGGAAGGGGCTCGCCGCGGCGTCGATCGGCCGCATCCTCGAGGGTCGCGGATTCAAGGTCACGCTGCAGAAGCTCGACCCGTACATCAACGTCGACCCGGGCACGATGAGCCCGTTCCAGCACGGCGAGGTCTTCGTCACCGACGACGGCACCGAGACCGATCTCGACCTCGGGCACTACGAGCGATTCACCTCGATGACCGCAACGAGGAACACGAACTTCACGACCGGCAAGATCTACCAGAGCGTCATCGAGAAGGAGCGTCGCGGCGATTACCTCGGCGCGACCGTTCAGGTCATCCCGCACATCACCGACGAGATCAAGGAGTCGATCCTCCGCGTCTCGGAAGACGTCGACGTCCAGATCGTCGAGATCGGCGGCACGGTCGGCGACATCGAGTCGCTGCCGTTCCTCGAGGCGATCCGCCAGTTCCGTCTCGACGTCGGGAGGAACAACGCCGCGTTCGTCCACCTCACCCTCGTGCCGTGGATCGGCACCTCCGGCGAGCTGAAGACGAAGCCCACCCAGCACTCGGTCCGCGAGCTCCGGGCGATCGGCATCCAGCCCGACATCCTGCTGTGCCGGTGCGACCGGCCGATCCCGCAGGAGGTCAAGCGCAAAATCGCCCTCTTCTGCAACATCTCGGAAGACGCGGTCATCACGGCGCGCGACGTCGAGACGATCTACGAAGTCCCGCTCGCGCTCTCGGCGGAAGGGATCGACGAGATCGTCATGAAGCTCCTGGACCTCCCCTACCGGCGGAAGTCGCTCCGCGACTGGGAAGACCTCGTGCACCGGATCCAGCATCCGGTCGACGAGGTGACGATCGGCATCGTCGGCAAGTACGTGAGCTACGAAGACTCGTACAAGTCGCTCAACGAGGCGCTCCTGCACGGCGGCGTCGCGTCGAGCCTCAAGGTGCGTCTGCGGTGGATCGAGGCCGAGGAGATGGTCGACGGCAAGCTCGAGCAGGAGCTGACGCGGGTCGACGGGGTGCTCGTGCCGGGCGGCTTCGGCATTCGCGGGATCGCCGGAATGATCGAGGCGATCCGGTTCGCGCGCGAGCGGAAGATCCCGTTCTTCGGGATCTGCCTCGGCCTCCAGTGCGCGGTCATCGAATGCGCGCGCCATCTGGCCGGCCTTCCGGGCGCCGACTCGACGGAGTTCGACGAGGCCACGCCCTACAAGGTCATCTACAAGCTCCGCGATCTCCTGGGCGTCGACGAGTTGGGCGGCACGATGCGGCTCGGAGCGTACACGGCCAATCTCGCCGAGGGGTCGAACGCGCGGCGCGCGTACGGCGAGGACGTCGCCGTCGACCGGCACCGGCACCGCTACGAGGTCAACCAGGAATTCCTGTCGAAGCTCGAGGCGGCCGGCCTCCGCGTCACGGGCCTCTCGCCGGACAAGCGGTTCGTCGAGATCGTCGAGTACCCCGCGCACCCGTGGTTCCTCGCCTGCCAGTTCCATCCGGAGTACAAGTCGCGCCCGCTGGCGCCGCATCCGCTGTTCCGTGAGTTCGTCGCCGCCGCGTACCGTCACAAGCAGGCGCGGCGCGGAACGCTCGCCTTCCAGGACCAGGATGCCGTCACCGCGAATCCGCATCGCTGACGGCGTCACGGCCGGCGGGGACGGAACGTTCCTGCTCATCGCGGGCCCCGACTCGATCGAGAGCGAGGACCATGCGCTGCGCATGGCGACGGCGCTCGGGGAGATCGCGCGCGCGCGCGGTCTCGCGCTCGTCTACAAATCGTCGTTCGACAAGGCGAACCGGACGTCCGCCTCCTCCTTTCGCGGGGTGGGGCTCGCCGAGGGCCTTCGGATCCTCGACCGGGTCAAGCGCGAGACCGGGCTTCCGGTGACGACCGACTTTCACACGCCGGAGCAGGCGGCGGAGGTCGCGCGCGTCGTCGATCTCCTCCAGGTTCCCGCGATGCTCTCCCGCCAGACCGACATGCTCGTCGCGGCCGCACGCACCGGCCGCGCCGTCAACATCAAGAAAGGCCAGTTCCTGGCACCGTGGGACGCGCTGCACGCGGTTTCGAAGGTGCGCGAGGCGGGGAACGCCAACGTCATGATCACCGAGCGCGGCGCCACGTTCGGCTACAACAACCTCGTCGTCGATTTCCGCGCGCTGCCGCGCCTCAGGAGTGAGGGCGTTCCGGTCTGCTTCGACGCGACGCACTCCGTGCAGCTTCCCGGCGGCCAGGGCGCCGCGTCGGGAGGCGAGCGCGGGTTCGCGGCCCCGCTCGCGCGCGCCGCCGTCGCCGTCGGCGTCGACGCGCTCTTCTTCGAGGTTCACGACGATCCCGAGCACGCGCTCTGCGACGGGCCGAGCCAGATCCCTTTGGCGTCGTTCCCCGCGATCCTGGACGGCCTCGTCGCCCTGGACGGCGCCGCGCGGAAGCATCCGACGCCGCTGTTATGATGCGCGCGTGTCGCGCGAGACCGCACGCCAGGTCCTGACGATCGAGTCCGAGGCGGTCGCCGCGCTCGCCGCCCGCCTCGACGACGCGTTTGACGCGGCGGTCGACCTCATCGTCTCATGCAAGGGGCGCGTCGTCGTCACGGGGATGGGCAAGTCCGGGATCGTGTGCCAGAAGATCGCCGCGACTCTCTCCTCGACGAACACGCCGGCGTACTTCCTCCATCCCGCCGAGGCGCTCCACGGCGACATCGGCCTGCTCGTCCCGGGCGACATCGTGCTCGCCGTCTCGAACTCCGGTGAGACCGAAGAGCTCGTGCGCTGCCTCGAGCTCGTCCGGCGCCTCGGCGTGCCGATCGTGGCGCTCACCGGGAGGCCGGGCTCGACG
The DNA here is from genome assembly GCA_036275915.1 of Candidatus Polarisedimenticolaceae bacterium. Taxonomy (NCBI): domain Bacteria; kingdom Pseudomonadati; phylum Acidobacteriota; class Candidatus Polarisedimenticolia; order Candidatus Polarisedimenticolales; family Candidatus Polarisedimenticolaceae; species Candidatus Polarisedimenticolaceae bacterium. Next base: position 683,906 of record DASUCV010000004.1, read on the forward strand.
CTCGCCCGGTATGCGGACCTCCATCTCGACGTCTCGGTCGAGCGGGAGGCGTGCGCGCTCGACCTCGCGCCGACGGCCTCGACCACCGCGGCGCTCGCGATGGGCGATGCGCTCGCCGTCGCGTGCTACGAGAAGCGCGGCTTCACGGCCGGCGACTTCGCCCGCACCCACCCGGGGGGGCGGCTCGGCCGCAAGGTGCTCACGGTCCGCGAGCTCATGCGCACGGGCGACGCGCTGCCCCGGGTTCCCATGACCGCCGGCCTGGCCGAGGCGGTCCGCGAGATGTCGGCGAAGGGACTCGGGATGACGTGCGTCGTCGAGACGGACGGCAGCCTCGCCGGGATCCTCACCGACGGCGACCTCAGGCGCCGCATGCTCAAGAACGAGCGCCCGCTCGAGGGCCGCGTGGCCGACGCGATGACGAAGGGACCGGTCGTCGTGTCGCCCGACGCGCTGGCGGGCGAGGCCCTGCGCCTCCTCGAAGAGCGCAAGATCACGTCGCTCGCGGTCGTCGGGCCCGGGCGTCGCCTCGAAGGCGTCGTCCAGATCCACGACCTCTGGCGGACGCAGCTGTTCTAGGATCGCCCCATGGCTGCGACACCCGACGAAATCCGCGAGCGGGCCCGCAAGGTCCGGCTCGTCCTGATGGACGCGGACGGCGTCCTCACGGACGGGCGCATCATCGTCTTCGCAGACGGGAACGAGGCGAGGTCGTACTTCGCGCGAGACGGCCTCGGGATCCGGATGGGCCAGCAGGGCGGCCTCGATTTCGGCGTCGTCTCCGGGAGGTCGTCGCCCGCAGTCGAGGCCAGGGCGCGCGAGCTCGACTTCGTCGAGATCCACCAGAAGGTTGCGGCCAAAGGGGGTTGCCTCGTCGAGATCGCGCGGAGGCGCGGTTTGGGCGCGGACGAGATCTGCTTCGTCGGCGACGATCTCGTCGACGTTCCGGCGTTTCGCCGCTGCGGCCTCGCCGTCGCCCCCGCCGACGCCGACCGCAGCATCCTCGAGCACGTCCACCACGTCGGGACGGCCTCGGGCGGCCGCGGTATCGTGCGCGAGGTCATCGAGCTGATCCTGCGCGCGAAGGGAGGCTGGGAGCGGGTCGCCGCGCCCTACCTTGCCGGGAAGGAGTGACCGATGCGCATCCTCCTCATTCTGATCATCCTCGCGTTGATCCTCACGCTGTGGGGGTTCGCGATGACGAACCTCGAGACGAGAGCGCCGGTCACCCTCTGGCAGACGACCTACCAGGATGTCCCCGTCTGGGCGATTGTGTTCCTGTCGATGCTCTCGGGAGTCGTCGGGGTCGGCATCCTGGCGGTCGCCGATGGCGCGTACATCCGGTTGAAGAACCGGCAGATCACGCGTGAGCTCCGGCGTCTCGAGACCGAGCTGAACTTCCTCCGCACGCAGCCTGCCGGACGACGACGAGAACCGGACGTCCCGGGCGACGCCGAGCACGGCGAGCCGGGGCCGCCGCGGGAGGAGGACGAAACGGGAAGCGAGCTTGCGAGCGCGCCCGTTTATGACGAGATCGACGACGACGACCCGTACACGGGCGGCCGCGCCGTCTGATCGCTACGGAATCGCTGCGAGCTGTCCGGCGATCGCCGTGGCGCGCTTCTCGCCCAGGTGGACCCGCAGGCGATCCATCTCGCGCTCGAGGAGCTGACGGAACGCCGATCCCGCGTCGTCGAGACGGCGCTCGACGATCGCCTTGCGCAGAGCCTCCGGGTCCCAGGAGCCGTCGGCCCTGAGCTCGGCGGTCGCGAAGATCTCGGAGTAGCCGTTCGCGAGCGAGGCGCGGCACGACCGCACGAAGTTCGCGGCCCCCGCGCCGACCTCGGTGCGGAGGGCGCGGAACAGGATGACGTGACGCGCGTTGAAGCCGGCGATCTCCCCTTCGAGCGCGGCGGGAGGATCCCAGGCAGGCCCGGGCGGTACCGGTTCAGGCTCCGGCGCGACCGGCATCTCGACAGGAGGTGCCTCCGCCGTGACGATGGCTGGCGCGGGAGCCGGGGTCGAGGCCGGGGCCGGAACTTGCGGCCGTAATGCGGCGTCGACTTCTTCCGGCGAGATGCGCATCGTGTGGCCCGCTTCGAGCGCCGAGGCCTGGATCTCCGCGGCCAAGTCGGCGAATGACGCCGACGGCTCTGGCTCGGGCTCGACCTCGGGAGCGGCGGCGACCGGCTCGGGCTCGGGCAGCGGTGCCGCCCCCGGAGCGTCCACCTCGAATTCGCGTGGCGCATCGGCCGGGCGCATGTCGACCTTCATGTCCTCGAGCCCGGTGCCGGGCGCGCCCAGCTCGAACCGAGGCAGGCCGTCGTCGGCCGCCACCGCCGGCTCGGGCTCGGGCTCCGGCTGCGGCTCCGACTGCGGCGCGGCCGCCTGGGGCATCTCGATCGTGGGCGGCTCGTGCATGGTCTCGTCGAGGGCGGGAGCCTCGTAGGGGATCTCTTCGACCGCGGGCGGCGGCTCGGGCTGCGTCTCGAAGACGGCCTCGCTCTCGATCTCGGGCTCCGGTTCCGGCTCCGGCATCCGCGGACGGTAGCCCTCGGGTGGCTTCTCCGCGGCGAGCCGCCACGGCTCGGAGACGATCTCGGCCGTTTCGTCCGCGGCCGAGAGCGGGACCGGCTGCGGGTCTCCGGCGGTCTCCGAGACGGCGGCGACCTCCGGCTCTTCGATGGGCGCTTCGACCGGCGTCGCCACCGGCGCATCGGCCGGCGTGAGGATCGCGTCGACGGAGGCTTCGAGAGCCGCCTCGCCGATGGCGCCGAGGAGGCGGAGCGCCCAGAGGATCTGACACGAGCGGAAGTCGCCGAGCACGCTCTCGCGGCAAACCTCGACGACCGACTTCGGCGTCTTGAGGAGCGAGATCAGCTCCCACTCCTCGGGACCGACGCTCATGCGGTCGAGGACCGCCAGGTACTGCGGCTTCAGGACGAGGCGGGCGCCGAGGCCGCCGCACCCGTCCCGCACGCGCGTCCACGACGTGACGCGGCGGACGCCCGCGAAGACGAGATCCTCGACGCTCCGGTGAAGGGTGATCTCCTCGATCGTCGGCAGCTCACCGGCTGCGAACGACCAGTCGCCCTCGTCCCAGCGGAACGTGTCGAACACGATCTCGGAGAGCTGCTCGCGCACGGAGGTGCGAAGGTCGCTCTCGTCGATGACGCCCATCTCGAGGAGGATCGTCCCGATGCGCTTGTTCGAGAGCCGGCGCCGCGCGGCTTCCTCACGATCGCGCAGCGAGATGACGCCGCGGCGGAGGAGGTAAGCGACGAGACCGTCGTCGATCGAGCTCGACGTGGAGAAGATGCACATCCCCTCCTTGATGTGGAGGGTGCGCTCGAGCGTTCCGCGCGTGACGCGGAGGACGCCCGTGACGCCTTCGCCGCTCAGCCTGACGAGCAGCTCCGGAAGACCGACGCGATCGAGCCGTCCGTCGGTCGCCTGGCGCGAGGGCGCATCCGCCGGGCGGTCGACCTCGTGAACGATGCCGAGGATGCGGAACGCCCAGAGCGCCTGGTACAGCTCGTAGTTCGAGAGGAAGACCTCGCGGCAGAGGCCGTCGATCGAGATGCCGGCGGCGGGCGCCGCCTCGAGGTGCTGGAGGAGCACACGCTCGCCGTCCCTGATCTCGAGACCATCGAGCTGCGAGGCCCAGCCCGCGTCGAGACGGTAACGGGTCTGGAGCGAGCCGACGCTCTTGCGGATCCGGCTGAAGGACCGGATCTGACGGATGCCTTGGAGGAGGACCTCGGCGGTCCTCATGTTCAGGGTGACGACTTCTTCCGTCGGCAACGGCCCTTCGGCGAAGGCGTAGTCGCCGTCCTCCAACGGAAAGAGACCGAGGACGATCGCCTTGACCTGGTTGAGGACCCCGCGGACGAGGTTCTCCGGCGAGAGATGGCCCGACTCGACGAGGATCGCTCCCAACCGCTTCCCGCCCGACAGGCGCATGATCGCGCGCTCGAGCTGGTCGAGCGTCACCACCCCTTCGCGGAGGAGCAGCTCACCCAACCGGTCGTTGGGGTCCGAGGACGCCGCGAAGACGATCCGTCCGGCGTCGATGTAGACCTTCCTCGTGATCCCTCGCGTGCCGATGTGCAGCACCCCGGTCGAACGATGGCGGCAGAGGTCCCAGAGGAGATCGGGAACACTGATCCCCTGCAGCCGCCCGCTGAGCAGGCTCGAAGGGAGCCGAGATCCGTTGCTTCCATCCATGCGCGTCCCGCCGGCGGAACACCCGATCAGCGGACCCCGACCCGTGCCTGGGAATCCCGGACCGCTGGGGAGTCCTACCCCGCTTCGTAAACTTAGTCCGATTACGAAAGCGGTCAAGGAAAGCCCGGAAAGGGCTGAGGACGGCTAGCGGGACGGCCGCGCGTTCTCGACGATCATGTCCGGAATCCCGTCCTCGATCGCGTAGAGGCGGGCGCACGCATCGCAGACCAGCCCGTCTTCCGCCGGCAGCAGGCGGAGCGTCCCCTTGCAGGCCGGACAACGGAGCATCTCCTTGAGCCGAGCGTCGAGTGTCATGAGCGCTGTATACAACGAACGACGGCCGCGACGCAAAACCCCCAACCTATACTGCGCCGATGCTCGGCATCCGCGCGTTGGACGAGCGCCTCCGCGAAGGCGGCCGCGGGCTGACGGTCCTCGTCATCCGGCTCGGGGCGATGGGCGACATCGTGCGCACGCTCCCCGCGGTCCGGCTCGTGCGCTTCGCGCTCCCCGACGCCAGGATCTGCTGGGTCGCCTGGGAGCCCTGGACCGAGATCATCGAAGCGAACGAGGAGATCGACGAGGTCGTCCACCTTCCTCGCGGCCGCCTGCGCCGCCTGGTCCGTTCCCCGGGAGGCTGGCCCGGCGCCGCGAACCTCACGCGCGAGCTCTTGGGGCGCGTGCGCGGCCTCCACGCCGACCTGGTCCTCGATTTTCACGGCGACTTGCGGGCCGGTCTCATCGGCCGCTGGTCGGGGGCGGACGTGCGGCTGGGGTACGCGGGCCACCAGCAGAAGGAGGGCAACAGGCTGTTCACGACCCATCGCGTCCCGCCGGGCGACCGGCGCACGCCGCGGATGGAGCGGAACCTCGACCTCGTGCGCGCGCTCGGCTTCCCCGTCCGTCCGGTTCCCGACGCAGGTCTCTCGATCCCTCGTTCCGATGCGCGTGCGGCCGCCGACATCGCGGCCGCTTTACCGGGCGCGCCGCGCCCTTACGCGGTTCTCGGTCCCGGCGCGAGTGTGCGCCAGGCGTACAAGAAGCCGCCCGCGGCGCTCTTCGCGGCCGCCGCCGCGGCGCTCGAGCGGAGCGGCGTGGTGCCGGTCGTCGCGGCCGGGCCGGGCGAGGAAGACGACGCGCGCGCGGTCGCCGCGGCGGCCGGCGGGCGCGTATCGATCGCGCCCGCGACGTCGCTCCTCACGCTCGCCGCGCTGCTACGCGGTGCGAAGCTCTTCGTGGGCGGCGACACCGGACCCCTCCACCTCGCGTGCGGGGTCGGCTGCCCAGTCGTCGGCCTGTACGGGCCGACCGATCCGCTCGTGAACTCGCCTTGGAACGTCCCGTTCGCGGCGCTCTCCCCGCCGGGCAGGACCTACACCGGCATCAAGGCGAAGGATCGTGTCGCCGGCGGCTTCGATGGACTCGCTCCGGAAGTGGTCGGACCGGCCGTCGGCGAAGTCCTCGCCGTCCGTGCCTAGTCGTCGAGCGCGTCGAGGAGGAACCGGATCTCGGCGGCGAGACCGTCGTGCCCGTTCGCGAGCGCGACGTCGATCCCACGCCGGTAGGCGTCGGCCGCTGCCGCACGCTCGCCGGTCCGCTCGCGGCAAAGACCCAGGCTCTTGAGCGCCGCTCCTTCGTCGCCCGGGGCGAGTGCCACGTAAGCCTCGTACTGGGCCGCAGCTTCCGGGAACGCCTCGATTCGGAACAGCTCGTGCGCGAGGAAGTAACGGGCGCGCGGGTCGTCCGGCATCTTGGCCACCATCGCCTTCAGTGCCTCGAGGCGGGATCCCTTCGTCATGTTCCGGTGATCCTCCAGCGCGCACGGTGAGCGGCGAGCGCGAGCCGCCCGACGGCGCGCCCGCGCTCGAGCCTGGCGCGCAAGCTCGCGTCGTCCCCGGCATAGAGCTCGTACCAGAGGGGCTCGGAGCCGGGGCCGAGCGCTCCGGCGCACCCCGTGATCTTCGCGCACGAGCGCTCGAGCCGGCGAATCGCCGCCTGCCGCTCCGCGAACGGCGCCCCTCCGTCGAGGAAGCGCGCGCGATCGAAGTCGATGATCGCGACCGCAGTCTCGCGGACGAGCACGTTGCCGAGATTGAGGTCCGGGTGGATGACGCCGTGGTCGTGCATCGCGCGCACCGCGGCGAGCGCCGCCGCGAGCGCGTGCTCGTCGAGCGTCCCGCGGCGGGCGCGCGACCCCATGTCCTCGAACCCGTCGAGCTCGCGTACGGCGAAGAATCCGCGCGCCATGCGTCCGGGGCCGAGGGTGACGAGGAGCGCGACCGCCGCCGCCGTCGGCACGCCGCGGGCGGCGGCCTCGACGGTCGCGCGCAAGATCGAGACCGGTCGTGAAACGCCCGGGTACCGGTCACGCCACATCGCTCCCAGAACGCCTCCGCGTCCGAGCGCTTTGAGGCGCCAATCCCCGAGGATGGCTGTTCCGCGGCGCCCTCCCGCGACGGGAGCGGAAAGCGCACGCTCCCACGTCTCTTCGCGGTCGAGACCGGCGCCGAGGACGGCGGTCAGCGCTGCCGAGTCCGCGTAGAGCGCCCGTCTCTCGTCGTCACGTCGCGTGAAGCCGGCGGGCGGCTCGGGCCACCCGCCGCTCACCGCGCCTTCTCCGGTTTGTTCCGCGACGCGAGCCAGGCGAACGCGATGCCCAGGAGGTAGAGCACGATCATCGGCGCGGCGAAGATCGACATCGTGAGCGCGTCGCCCGAGGGGGTGACGACCGCCGCGACGATCGCGATGACCATGATGGCGATGCGGAAGTGCCGCCAGAGGAAGCCCGGCGTGATGATGCCGAACCGGGCGAGGATGAGGATGACGACCGGCATCTCGAACACGGCGCCGGCCCCGAGCAGCATCTTGTTCTCGAACTCGAACGCCGATTCCAGCGTGAGCTGCGCCTTGAACTGTCCGCCGAGCGAGAGGAGCCAGCTCGCGCACGCCGGCAGCGCGACGTAGTAGCCGAACGCGCCGCCCGCCAGGAAGAACGCCGTGCCGAGCACGATGAAGACGACGCCTGCGCGCCGCTCCCCCCGGTAGAGCCCCGGCGCGACGAACCCCCAGAGCTGCCAGAGGATGATCGGCGCCGCGAGGAAGAGCGCCCCGATCGCCGAGGCCTTCATGTAGACCATGAACGGCTCGGTGAGCGAGATGAAGATGATGTCACCTCCCGCGAACATGTGCTGCTTGATCGGCCGCATGAGGAACTCGAGGATGCGGTCGGAGACGAACCAGCAGAGCGCCATGAGCGCGAGGTAGACGATGGCGATGCGGAACAGCCTCGACCTCAGCTCGTCGAGGTGCTCCAGGAACCCCATCGATTTCTCAGTGGACGGTGTCGGGTCCGCCATCGCTCGCCGCCGGAGAGGCTTCGGGTTTGGCTCCGGTTTCCGGAGCCTCCGTCGTTTCCGGCGCTTTCCGGGAATCCTCGGGAGTAAGGGTCGTCGCGGCGACGACGTCGGCGATCATTCCGCGCGCGAGCGTGTCGGGCCGCGCCGTGCTCTCGATCGCGCGCTTGGTCTCCTTGAGCGAGTCGAGCTCGACCTCGCGCTCGAGGCTCGTCTTGAACTCGTTCGTCGCGCGGCGGAAATCGGCCATCGCTTTGCCCAGAGTCCGGCCGATTTCGGGGAGCCTTCGCGGTCCGAAGAGGAGGAGCGCGATGACGAAAAGGAGGATGACCTCGGAGCCGCCCAGAGAGCCGAACACGATCCGGAGGCTATCCTCGGGCAAGGAGGGTGTCAAGAAACGTCGGTGCGAAGCGGATTGACTCGAAGTCATTGCCGCGGGTAGGACGTCACCCTATACTTTTGTGGCTCCCAACCTAAGGAGTGATGGAGTAAACCAGATGAGCCGATCGACGCGCGGTACAGTCGGATGGACCGTCCTCTTTCTCGGTGGAGGTTGCCTGCTGGGCGGGCTGCTCTCCGGCCGTGCGGTGGCCGACGCGGACAAGGCCGCCGCCCCCGTGCGAACGTTCGGACACATCCTCGCCCTCGTCGAGGACGACTCGGTGGCGAAGGCCAAGCCCGAGGAGCTCGTCGAGGACGCGATCCAGGGGATGCTGCACACGCTCGATCCCCACAGCAATTACCTGAACCGCGAGGCCTATTCGGAGATGCGCGACGAGCAGCGCGGCATGTTCTACGGCCTCGGTATCCAGATCAGCAAGCGCGGCCCCGACAAGCCGCTCACGATCATCGCGCCGATCGACGGAACCCCCGCCGCGAAGGCCGGTCTCCAGCCGGGCGACGTCATCGCCAAGATCGAAGGCCAGGACACGAGCGGCCTCACCGTGCAAGACGCGGTGCGCAAGCTCAAGGGCGAGAAGGGCACGAAGGTCACGATCACGATCCAGCGCCCCGGCGAAGACGCCGCGTTCGACGTGTCGCTCATGCGCGACGAGATCCCGACGCACAGCATCGCGCACGCGTTCATGGTGAAGCCGAATGTCGGATTGATCCGCATCTCGAACTTCACGAGCACGACGACCGCCGAGCTCGACGACGCGATCGGCAAGCTCAAGACGCAGGGGATGACGCGGCTGATCATCGACCTCCGCAGCAACCCCGGCGGCCTGCTCGATCAGGCGGTGGGCGTCGCGAGCCGGTTCATCCCCGAGGGCAAGCTCGTCGTCTACACGCGCGGGCGCATCGCCGGGTCCGATCAGGACTACACGGCGAAGGGCGACCACCGCACGGAGGCCCCGCTCGTCGTGCTCGTCGATCACAGCTCGGCCTCCGCGAGCGAGATCGTCTCGGGCTGCATCCAGGATCACGACCGCGGCCTCGTCGTCGGCGAGACGACGTTCGGCAAGGGCCTCGTCCAGCGTGTCTACCCGCTGCGCGACGGCGGGGCGCTCGCGCTCACGACGGCGAAGTACTACACGCCGTCGGGCCGCCTCATCCAGCGCGATTACTCCGCCGATCTCGACGACTACTTCCTCGAAGGCGAGCTGGGCGACGACAACGCGCCCGCTCCCAACCCCGAGACGACGAGCCGCGAGGTGCGGCGCACCGACTCCGGCCGCACGGTCTTCGGCGGCGGCGGGATCACGCCCGACTACACGGTCCACGGCGAGAAGGAGCCGCTCGTCCTCTCGAAGATGCGCCGGGACAATCTCTTCTTCGACTACGCGGTCAAGTACGTCGCCGCGCACCCGGATCTCAAGCCCGGATTCGCCGCCGACGACACTATCGTGAACGACTTCCGCACGTTCCTCGGAGCGCACCAGTTCAAGTACGAGCCGGCGCAGCTCGAGGCCGCGCGCGCTCCGATGGAGCTTCGCCTGCGCTCGCAGATCGCCCGCGTGAAGTGGGGCGCCGAGGCGGAGAGCAAGGTCCTGGCGGAAGGCGACTCGCAGATCCAGAAGGCGCTCACCGTCTTCGACGAGGCGGCGAAGCTCGCCCAGGCCGGCGAGCTCGGCCGCCGCGAGAAGGAAGAGAAGGGCCAGGACAAGCCGCCGGTCGAGCTGAAGGCGTCGTCTCCGTCGAGCTAGTCCTCGATCATCGCGAGCTTCGCCGAGAGAGGCGCTCGATGGAAGCGTCTCAGCGTCTCGAGCCGTCTTCCGGCGGGCTCGCGCTCCAGGCCCCGGAGGAAGCGGATCGCGAAGCGCGCGGCGTCGTCGTAGCGCGCCTTCGTACCCGGGCTCTCGTGCTCCTCACGGTATTCCCGCTTGTGGAAGAGGTGGTGGCGGAGCCAGACGCGGCGTCCGGCGCCCGCGTCCGGCCGCTGCCGCGCCAGGACGTGCGACAGCACGAGGTCCTTGCTCACGTTGGCCTGCAGCTCCAGCTCGAGGAGCGTGACGGGTCGGCCTTCGTGGAATCTCTCCGCGGCGACGAGCAGGTGATCGATCTCCTCGACGAGCACCGCGAAGGCGTCGACGTTCCGGTCGGTGAGAGCCCGCTGTGGCGGATGCGCCTCGAGGTGGCGGATCATCGCGTCGGGAAAGTAGATGCACGCGCGCAGGCCCGGCCCCGACTCGCGGAGGAGGAGCCGCCCTCCCTCCCCTTCGGAGCGCGCGACGGCGAGGTGCTCGCCGTAGAGCGTCTTGAAGCCGGCGTCGCCGATGACATAGCGGCCGACCGGCAAGAGCGGGGCGCGAAGCGCGTAGGTCCGCCTCAGGCTCCCCGCGATCGCGTCGACGAGCGTCGTCATCCGCGGCGGTCCTCCGGCTCGTAGACGAACGCCCCGTCCCTGAAGGCGATCCTCAGGCTCGCGTAGTCGAGGCGCGCGCGGACGTGCGCCAGAACCTCGCGGCGCACCTCGTTCGGGTCGAACGGGCGCGCGTGCTCGCGCAGGCCGCGGAGCCACTGGACGAGCGAATCGCGGTCCCCCGCACGGCGGCGGTCGTCCTGGCGGATCCGCTGCGAGATCGCGACGTTGCAGACGCTCTCGAGCGTCGCCGCGAGGCGGCGCGCACCCGAGACCGGCGAGAAGCCGCGGTCGAGAAGCTCCCGGCGGGCGGATCCGTCGAGGTGGAGGGTGAGGTCGTGGACGTCGCGGTAGCGCCGCGCGATCCGCTCGAACTCGAGATCCAGGATGCGCTCGGCGCTCGCTTCGGTGAGACGGCCGAAGTGGATGAGCCGCACGCGATTCACGAACTCCGGCGAGAGCGCGCGCCTCAGGTCCGAACGGACATCGGCGTCCGCGGAGGCCTGCCGGCTCCCGTCGTCGGCGTAGCCGATCGGGTTCCCACGCTGCTGCTGCTCGCTGTAGCCGAGGTTCGACGTGAAGAAGATGAGCGCGTTCGCGAAGTTGAGGACACGGCCTTTGTTGTCGGTCGTCGTTCCGCGGTCCAGGATCGAGAGGAAGAACGTCCGGAGCTGCGGGTGCGCCTTCTCGACCTCGTCCACGAGGATGATCGCGACCGGCGACTTCGACGCCCGCTCGTGGAACGCCGCGAGCAAGCCTTCCTCGTCCGAGCGGATGAATCCGCGGGTCGCCCCGCGCAGCTCGTTGATGTCCGACGGGTAGGTGTAGTTCGGTCCCTCGATCGTGAGCGTCGGGACGTCGACCCGCCACGCGCCCTCGAGGACGCGCCCCAGGCACTCGACGAGGTGGTTCTTCCCGACACCGGTCGGACCGACGAGGAAGTAACCGGGAGGCTTCCGCAGGTCGCGCGTACCGGACGCGGCGAGCGTGAACTCGTCGGCGAGCGCCGACACCGCCGCCTCCTGGTCGACGATCATCGCGTTCAGGGCGTCCCGCAGCTTGTCGATGTCGAGCGCCGCGAAGAGCAGCATCCGCTCGTAGGCCGAAAGCAGCTCGTCCCGCGTGAAGAGCGCGCCGTCCTCGGCGCCGCCGCGCGCCGAGGCGGCGTAGTCGACGATCGGAGACTCGGGAGCCGTCTCCCGGACGGCATCGGCGACCGCGGCCATGAGCGGCACGTTCGTCTTGAGATCGATCGTCGGCGCCGGACGCTCGGGCGCCTCGCCGTGGAGGGTACGCAGGATCTCGGCGTAGAGCGGGAACCGGTCGGCACACTGGTGGAGGAAGCCGACCTCGTCCTCGAGCGGGAGCATGAGGAGCTTGTTCTGCTTGAAGAAGTCACGCAGGCGGCGGTCTTCCGCGAGGAGCTCCAGCGCCTCGCCGGCGGCACGATAGGCTCGAGAGCCCAGCTCGCCGAGCTCGTAGCCTTTGACGCGCCGCAAGCCGAGGAATCCGAAATCGAACAGGGCCTTGTCACCGACGACGCGAACGTCCTCGGGGAGGCGGCGGATGCGATAGAGAACCTCGCCGCTCCCGCGCCGCTGCTCCTCGATGAGCTGCCCGACGAGCGACGAGAGCAGCGCCCGGTCCGGCTGCATGATCCTCGCGATCCGGTCCTCCGAGTAGACGTCGGTCAGAAGGAGCGAGCACCCGGTGAGAACGCGGACGAGGTGCTTGAGCTCGAGCCCGTCGACGCCTCGTGCTCCCGTCGCGAGGCGGGCCACTTCGCGCAGCCGCTCCTCGAGCGTCTCGGCGTCGAGCGCCTCGATCGTTCGCTTACGAGCGCCTTCGTCCATCGGCTCCCTCCCGGGATCGGCTGCCCTCTCGGGTCGCATTCAATGTAGGTGCCACGACCCTCGCGTGGGCGCAATGCCGAATAGAAGGCCGATCACCCCCACTGACTCGGTGGGATTTTTCGCAGGGCGCGTTCCGGCTGCCTTGACACCCTTCTGGGGCGATCCTAAGATGCTGGCACTCGCGGGCAACGAGTGCTAACGAGCGTCCCTAATATATGTATTTTAAGTAAGTTAACGGTCATTCGGAGGTTCTGAGAGCCATGAAGATGAAGCCGCTGTACGACCGGATTCTCGTCAAGAGGATCGAAGAGAAGGAACAGAAGAAGGGTTCGATCATCATCCCCGACACCGCGAAGGAAAAGCCGATGGAAGGCAAGGTCATCGCGGTGGGCGCCGGCGCCGTGAACAAGGAAGGCAAGCGGACTCCGCTCGAGGTCAAGGTCGGCGACCGGGTGCTCTTCGGCAAGTACGCGGGCACCGAGATCAAGATCGACGACGACGAGCACGTCATCCTCCGTGAGGACGAAGTCCTCGGCATCCTCGAGTAACGCCTCTCTATCCCTTTCCGGCGATCCGACGCGATCGCTTCTTTGGAGGTTCTAAACCACATGTCTGCGAAGAACATCAGCTACGCCGAGGACGCCCGTCAGGCGATGCTCCGCGGCGTCAACAAGCTCGCCGATGCCGTGAAGATCACCCTCGGCCCCAAGGGCCGCAACGTCGTGCTCGAGAAGAAGTTCGGATCGCCGCTGTCCACCAAGGACGGCGTCTCGGTCGCGAAGGAGATCGAGCTCGAGGACGCGCGCGAGAACATGGGCGCGCAGCTCGTCCGTGAGGTCGCGTCCAAGACGAGCGACGTCGCCGGCGACGGCACGACCACCGCGACCGTGCTCGCGCAGGCGATCTTCCGCGAAGGCGTGAAGGCCGTCACCGCGGGATCGAATCCGATGGACATCAAGCGCGGGATCGAAAAGGCCGTCGAGACCGCGACCACCGAGATCAAGAAGCTCAGCAAGCCGGTCGCCGGCAAGGCGATCGCGCAGGTGGGCACGATCTCGGCGAACAGCGACGAGTCGATCGGCGAGATCATCGCCCAGGCGATGGAGAAGGTCGGCAAGGACGGCGTCATCACCGTCGAGGAGGCCAAGGGCCTCGAGACCTCGCTCGAGGTCGTCGAGGGGATGCAGTTCGACCGCGGCTACCTCTCCCCGTACTTCGTCACCGATCCGGAGCGGATGGAAGTCGCCCTCGAGGACGCCTACATCCTCATCCACGAGAAGAAGATCTCCTCGATGAAGGACCTGCTCCCGCTCCTCGAGCAGGTCGCGAAGAGCGGCAAGCCGCTCCTCATCTGCGCCGAGGACGTCGAGGGCGAGGCGCTCGCGACGCTCGTCGTCAACAAGCTCCGCGGGACGCTCCACGCCGCCGCCGTCAAGGCGCCGGGCTTCGGCGATCGCCGCAAGGCGATGCTCGAGGACATCGCGATCCTCACCGCCGGAAAGTGCATCACCGAGGACCTCGGCATCCGTCTCGAGAACGTCAAGCTCGAGGACCTCGGCCGCGCCAAGAAGATCGTCATCGACAAGGAAAACACGACGATCGTCGAGGGCGCCGGCAAGTCGAAGGCGATCGAGGGCCGCGTCAAGCAGATCCGCACCCAGATCGACGAGACGACCTCCGACTACGACCGCGAGAAGCTCCAGGAGCGGCTCGCCAAGCTCGTCGGCGGCGTCGCGGTGATCAAGGTCGGCGCGGCCACCGAGTCCGAGATGAAGGAGAAGAAGGCGCGCGTGGAAGACGCCATGCACGCCACCAAGGCGGCCGTCGAGGAGGGCATCGTCCCCGGCGGCGGCGTCGCTCTCGTCCGCGCCACCGCGGCGCTCGACGAGCTCGCCAAGAAGGAAGACAAGAACAACCACGACATCGCGATCGGCATCAAGATCGTGAAGCGCGCCCTCGAGGAGCCGGTCCGGCAGATCGCGAACAACGCCGGCTACGAGGGCTCGGTGATCGTGAACCAGGTCAAGGGCCTCGAGGACGACAAGGCCAAGGGCGCCAACTGGGGCTTCGATGCCCAGAACGAGAAGTTCGTGAACATGCACGATGCGGGGATCATCGATCCCACCAAGGTCGTGCGCTCGGCCCTCCAGAACGCCGCGTCGATCGCGAGCCTCATGCTCACGACCGAGGCGCTCATCAACGAGATCCCCGAAGAGAAGAAGGCCATGGCCGCGCCCGGCATGGGCGGCGGGATGGGCGGCGACTTCTGATCGCGAGCGGGTGCGATGAGCGCCCGTTGACATAGACTCCACGCCCGGCCCTTCGGGGCCGGGCGTTTTTTTTGGAGCCTGCTTGGTCCCCTCGCACGATCGCGCCCGCGTCCTCGCCGCGCTGACCCTCATCCAGATCTTCTTCGGGGTCCACTACCTGGCCGGCAAGTACGTCCTCCGCGAGATCACGCCGCGTGCCTGGGTCGTCCTCCGGATCGTCGGCGCGGCGATCGTCCTGCTCGCCGTCGTACGCCTCCTCGGCCGGCGACTGCCGAGAGCGCCGCGCGACCTCGCCCTGCTCGCCGTCTTTTCGATCTTCGGCGTCGCCGTCAACCAGGTCTGCTTCGTCGAGGGGCTCGCGCGCACGACGGTGACCCACTCGGCGATCATGAACACGTTGATCCCGGCGTGGACTCTGCTCTTCGCCGTGCTCCTCGGCCGCGAGCGCATGACGACGCCCAAAGCGCTCTCCCTCGTCCTCGCAATCGGCGGCGTCTTCCTCGTCATCCGGCCCGAGCGCGCCTCGTTCTCGTCGGAAACGTTCGTCGGCGATCTCCTGACGATGACGAACTCGCTGTCGTACTCCTTCTTCCTCGTCATCTCGAAGCGGACCATGCACCGCGTCGACGCCGTCGGCGCGACCGCGCTGATGTTCGTGTTCGGGGCGGTCCCGATCGCTCTCTACGGCGCCGGCGCGCTCGTTACGACACCGTTCGCGACGATCTCATGGACGGCGTGGGCCTGGGCCGCGTTCATCGTCCTCTTCCCGACTGCCGGCGCGTACGTCCTGATCTCCTGGACGCTCGCCCGCGCCGAGGCGTCGCTCGTCGCCCTCTTCGTCTATCTCCAGCCGCTCATCGCCGCGTTCCTCGGCGTCGTCTTCCAGAACGAGATCCTGACGCTCCGCACGGTCATGGGCGCGGCGCTGATCTTCGCAGGCGTCTATCTCGCTCTGGGCACACCGCGTTTGTCCGGTCTACGCCGGGCCGCGCCCGCGAACTAACCAGAGGGGACAGCTTCCGAAACTCGAAGTGCTCGAGTTTCGGAAGCTGTCCCCTCTGGTTATTCCCCTAGAGCGATGCGGGCGAGGAGCTCGGTGCCGATCGGGAGCGCCGCCTCGTCGATGTCGAAGCGCGGCGAGTGGTGCGGTGCCGTGATTCCCGCCTCCGCGTTTCCCGCGCCGATGAACGTGAAGGCGCCGGGCACGCGCTCGAGGAAGTAGGCGAAATCCTCGGCGGCGGCCATGGGGTCGGGCTCGATGACCTTTCCGTGTCCGACGACGGCAGACGCGTGGCGGCGCACGCGCTCGACCGCCGCCGGATCGTTGACGACCGCCGGGTAACCCTCGTGGAGCGTGTACTCGAGCGTGCAGCCCCCCGCACGCGCGGCGCCCTCGAGGATTTCCTTCACGCGCCGCCGCAGCGTCTCGCGGACGCCGCTCTCGAAGCTGCGCAGCGTTCCGTTCATGCTCGCTGTGTCCGGGATGACGTTGGCGGCGGTCCCCGCGTGCAGCGCGCCCACGGTCACGACGGCGGGCTGCACCGGATCGACCGACCGCGAGACCACCGTCTGGAGCGAGAGGATCGCCGACGCCGCGGCGACGATCGGATCGATCGCCTTGTGCGGAAGGGCGCCATGGCCGCCGTGACCGCGGAGGGTCGCCTCGAACTCGTCCTGGGCCGCCATCGTGGGACCGGGACGGACCTGGATCGTCCCGACGGGGAATTGGGACCAGAGGTGGAGGCCGTACGCCTCCGCGACCCCGTGCTCGTCGAGGATCCCCTCCCGGATCATCGCTTCGGCGCCACCGAACCCTTCCTCGCCGGGCTGGAAACAGAAGACGACGTCGCGCGTCAGGCGCTCGCGCTCGGCGGCGAGGACCGCCGCCGCGCCGAGAAGCATCGCCATGTGACCGTCGTGCCCGCAGGCGTGCATCTTTCCCGGCTGTGAGGAGCCGTAGGGACGCCCGGCCGTCTCCTCGATCGGGAGCGCGTCCATGTCGGCCCGCAGGAGGACCGGACGTGCCGAGGGCGCCTTCGCCTTCAAGACCGCGACGATCCCAGTCTTGGCGACACCCGTCCGGACCGCCAGGTCGAATCCTCGGAGGCACCGTGCGACGTAGCGCCCGGTCTCGTGCTCCTCGAACCCCAGCTCGGGGCACCTGTGGAGATCCCGTCGCCAGCCGACGATCGCCGGCTCCAACTCCCCCACGCGGCGCTTCAACGCGTCGGTCATCGCGGCCCTCCCGCCGCGCATTCTATAATTCGTCGTCCCCCTGGAGAGAAACGTGAGCGTCCTGACACGCCGGATTCGCATCGGTCACAGCCCCGACCCCGACGACGCGTTCATGTATTACGCGATCGCTCGGTCGCTCGTCGATACCGGCGGCCACGCGATCGAGCAGGTGCTCGAGGACATCGAGAGCCTGAACCGGCGGGCGCTCGTGGGCGAGCTCGAGGTGACCGCGGTCTCGATCCACGCTTACGCTCACCTCGCCGATCGGTACGCGCTCATGTCGTGCGGCGCCTCGATGGGTGACGGCTACGGGCCGATCGTCGTCGCGAAGGAACCGCTCGATCCGGCGGGCCTCGCCGGGGTCACGGTCGCGATCCCGGGAACGCTCACCTCGGCGTACCTTGCGCTGCGCCTGTTCACGGGGCGCGAGTTCCCCTTCGTCGTCGTTCCATTCGACCAGATCCTCGACGCCGTGACGTCCGGACAGGCGGGTGCCGGGCTCGTGATCCACGAGGGGCAGCTCACCTACGCCGCCGCCGGCCTGAAAAAGGTCCTCGACCTCGGAGCCTGGTGGAAGGAAACGCACGACGGACTCCCCCTCCCGCTCGGCGGGAACGCGGTGCGCAAGGATCTCGGCGCCGGCACGATGCGCTCGCTGACGGCGATGTACCGCGGCTCGATCGCCTACGCGCTCGCACACCGCGGAGAGGCGCTGGCTTACGCGAAGGATTTCGGCCGCGGCCTGAGCGATCCGCTCAACGATCGGTTCGTCGGGATGTACGTGAACGATCTCACCCTCGACTACGGCGAGCGCGGGCGCCGTGCGATCCGCGCGTTCCTCGACGAGGGGGCCGCGGCCGGTCTCGTCCCCTCTCTCCCGGCCGTCGACTTCGTCGGGTGAGCGAGCCGATGGATCCATACGATCGCCTCGGTGCCGCCCTCACCCGCTGCGGGGTCGTCGACGACACGCCGCTGGCGCGCCTCGTCGCGACGGGGCCCGACATTCTCGACCTCCTCCACCGGCTCGGCACGGGGGACGTGAAGGCGCTCGCCCCCGGTGACGGGCGGCTCACCGTCCTCACGAGCGCCAAGGGACGGATCGTCGAGCGTCTCTTCGTCCATCATCTCGGGCCCGAAGGCGTCCTCATCGTGGGCAGCCCCGGCGCCGCGGAGCGGATCCTCGGTCACCTCCGCAAGTTCACCTTCGCGGAGCGCCTCGATGTCGTCGACCGTACGCCGTCGACCTGTGCGTTCACCGTCGTCGGACCCGAGTGGCGCGCGGCGGCGCTCGCCGCCAATCTTCCCGAGATCGTCCCCTACGGCGCCGCGCCGTTCACGATCGGCGCGGCCGCCGTCCACGTCATCCGGACGAACGGGTTCGACGCGAACGGCGTGATGATCGTCGGCACGCGGGACGACGCCGGGACGATCCTGGCGCTCGTGCGCGAGGCCGCGGAGTCCGTGGGCGGCGCGGTGCTCGACCCGTCCTCGTACGAGGCGTGGCGCATCATCAACGGCCTTCCCGCGATGGGCGCCGAGTTGACGGAAGAGCGGAACCCGCTCGAGGCCGGCCTTCGCGACGCCGTGAGCTTCACGAAGGGGTGCTACGTCGGACAGGAAGTCATCGCCCGCCTGAACACCTACGACAAGGTCTCCCGCGAGCTCCTCCGCCTCGAGCTGCCGCCAGGCGCACCGATGCCGGCCCGGGGAGCGATCGTGCGGTGGGACGGGAGGGACGTGGGGGCGATTACGAGCGCCGCCCAGGTCCCCGGCCGCGACTTCGTCGTCGCGATCGCCTATGTGAAGTCGCGCGAGCTGCCGCCCGGGACCGGCGTGGTGACCGTCGATGCCGGACAGAGCGAGCCCACTCTCGCCCGGATCAATCGCTGAGAAGGGCGCCGAGGTGCGCGACGGCCGACGAGGCGAGCGCCTCGAGATCGTAGCCGCCCTCGAGGATCGACACGAGCCGGCCGCCGGCATGACGCTCGGCGATCCCGCGCACGACGCGCGTCGCGGCGACGAACGCCTCGGTCGTCACCGCGAGCCCCCCGAGCGGGTCGGCGCGGTGGGCGTCGAAGCCCGCCGAGACGAGCACGAAGTCGGGACGGTACTCGTCCATCGCGGGAACGAGCCGTTCGGTGAGCGCCGCGAGGAACGGCGCGTCGCCGTCTCCCGGGCGGAGCGGAACGTTGAGCGTCGCGCCGAGGCCGGCGCTCCGGCCCCGCTCGGTCGCATGGCCGGTGCCGGGGTAGAGCGGCATCTGGTGCGACGAGTAGTAGAAGACCGCCGGATCGTCCTCGAACAGGTGCTGCGTGCCGTTGCCGTGGTGGACGTCCCAGTCGACGACGAGGACGCGCTTCACCCCACAGGTCGCGCGGAGCATCGCCGCGGCGACGGCGACATTGTTGAAGAGGCAGAACCCCATGGCGAGGTCGCGCTCGGCGTGGTGGCCCGGAGGACGGACCACCGCGAAACCGGCGTCGAGCCGGCCGAGGGCGACCTCGCGCGCCAGCGCCGCCACGGATCCCGCGGCGAGCCGGGCGACGGCGGCGCTCTCGGGCCCGATCGCCGTGTCCATCGAATCGAGGAGTCGCGCTCCGGAGGCCGCCGATGCGTCGACGCGCCGCACATGCGCGGGATCGTGAACGCGGATCAGCGTTTCGTCGTCCGCTGCGACCGGCGCGATCGTCATGCAGCGCTCGTCCAGGCGCGCGGCGGCGAGGGCGCGTCGAATCGCGGCGGTCCGCGCGGGACGCTCGGGGTGCCCCGGGCCGGTGTCGTGGCGCTCGAAGACGGGGTCTGAGACGAGGCCGATCCGGCGCATCCCCGGCTCGCCGGCGGTCAGTGGGTGCGGGACTGGACGTCGAAGCCGCTGAAACCTTCCGTGACCGGGACGTCCGAGGGGATGTCGACCTTGTACATCCCCGCGGCCAGCTCGGGGTTCAACCGCGTGTTGACGAAACGGATCTCTCGCTCGTTCCCGTCCTTCCCCATGTAGTCGATCCTCTGGGGCAGGAGCGTGGCCGTGTCGACCCAGAGCTTGACCTCGTCGACGCTCTTCTTGACCCGGCGCTTCTTCGGGGTGAGCACGAGGAGATACGAGCCCTTCATCTCGGGATCCGGGGCGCCGAGGGCGATCCCGTAGAACTTGCCGAGGTCCTTCGAGCCCTGACCGAGACCGAAGAACCGGAAGAGCTGCTCGCTCCAGCGCTTGATGTCGCGCTTCTCGGCGCGCTTACGCTCCGGGAAGTAGCCGGTGTACTGCCCCTCGGAGACGACGAACCGCATCGGCTCGGGGGACGTGTACTCCCACCGGACCGAGTCGGGCTTGGTCAGATAGAACGCGCCGCGCGCCACCATCGGCTGCTTGAGGAGAGAGTTCCGCGTGGTCTGGACGAACTCGGCCGACAGGGTGTGGATCTGAGCCTGAACGGCGTCGAAACGGTTCAGGACGGCGTCGAGATCTTCCTGGGGCGCCGTGGCCGAAGCCGGCGGCGGCGCATGAGGCTTTTCCTTCGCCCACGCGGTTCCGAGAGAGAGACCGAGGGCCAGCACCCCCGCCGTCACACGCTGATTCATCCGCGTCTCCTGACTCGCTGCGAAACTACCAGCGTGCTCAGCGGGCGTCAAGAATCCTGCCGAAGCCTATAATTTCGCCTTCCTTCGAGGGGTCTCGCATGCGAGTTTCGGCTTTGACGTGGTTCGTCGCCTGTTGCACCGCGCTGTTGTTCGCCTGTCCCAAGGCCCCGCCATCCGGCACCGCGGCCGCATCGGCGTCCACGTCGGCAGCCGCGCCCGCGGCCCCGACACCGCCGGCACCGCCGGCAGCGCCCGCCGAGCCGTTGCCGCCACCGGATGCCGCGACGCTGACGCGCGCGAAGATCCTGCGCGCCGCCGACCGCCGCGTGGTGGACGACGACCTGCGCGCGGCCCTCGGCGACGACGATCCAGCTCTTCGCGCCGCGGCGGTCCTGGCACTCGGCCAGATCGGGTTGCCGGCCTCCGCAGCGGACGCCGCGCACGCCGCGGCCGATCCGGTGCCGCACGTGCGCGCCGTCGCCGCCTTCTCCCTGGGACTCATCGCGCAACCGTCGAGCGTCGCCGACCTCACACGGCTCGCCGCCGACTCCGACACCGGCGTGCGCGCGGCCGCGGCGGAAGCGCTCGGCCGCCTCCACGACGCGTCGAGCACGGCGACGGTCCGCACCCTCCTCGGCGACCCCGCTTCCGACGTCCGCGCCGCCGCCGCGCTCGCCGCCTGGAAGCTCCCCGATGCGGAGCCGGTCCTGGACCCGCTTCTCACGGCACTGACGTCGGACGACATCGGGTTCCGCCGCAACGCCGCCTACGCGCTCGCCCGGCTCGCGTCATCGGGGATCGTGCCGGCGTCGTCGGGCGCCGCGGTCGGACACATCACCGACGCCTCCCGGGCACGGATCCGCAAGGAGCTCGGCATTCACGTCAGCGACCCCGATGCCGAGGTGCGCATGCAGGCCGCACGCGGCCTCTCGTTCCCGCAGACCCCCGAGGAGCTCGCGATCGTCGGGGCCCTCTCCGGCGACGGCGAGCCGCGGGTCCGCGTCAACGCGGTGCGGGCTCTCGGATTCCCCGGCGTGCCGGTCATGCCGTACCTCAACCGCGCGGCCACCGACAAGGACTTCCACGTCTCTCGAGCGGCGCTCGAGTCGTTCGGGAAGGTCGGAGGCGCCCAGGCCGCCGAACGGCTCAACGAGATCGTGATGAAGCTCAACGGGAGCTGGCTCCGGCAGGCGGCGCTGACCTCCTTGACTCAGGCCGACCCTCGATCGGCGGAGACCATCGTGAAGGGCATGCTCGACAACCCCGATCCGCTCATGCGCGCCACCGCGGCGGCGATCCTCGTCGGGCATCACGATCCGTGGGCGATTCACGACGTCGCCGCGCTCATGGGCGATCCCGCGCCCCAGGTTGCCGCGGCGGCGATCCCGCTCATCGCTGCGACCGAGGGACCGCTCAAGAAGCAGATCGCATCGTTCTTCACCGCTCCCGATCCGGTCGTGCGGGCCGCCGCGGCGGAAGCGGTCGGGACACGCTTCGAGAAGATCGCGAAGGAGCCTCCGCCCGAGGTCAAGCCACCGGCCGAGGTCAAGCCGCCGAAGCCGACGGTGCCGTCGAAGACGTCCCTGCCGCCCAAGAGAGAGGTCGCCCCACCCGCACCGCCGAAAGAGAAGGAGCCCGCGGAGACGCGGGCCGACCTCTTCGCCGACCTCGAGACACTGTGGGGGACTTCGGCGAAGGACTCGATCCCGGACGCGAAGCTCGCGGTCCTCGACGCCGCGGCGAAAGCGGGAAAGGACGACGCCACGCGCGCCGCGCTCGCCCGCGGCCTCGGCGACCCCGACGTCCTCGTCCGGCGCCGCGCGGCGGAGCGGATCAAGGACGTCTACGGCGAGGACCATACGTCCGACATCGGGCCGTACACCGAAAAGCCGCTCGAGGACTACGTCAAGGTCGTGCAGTGGTCGAAGAAGCCGCACGCGGCCGTCTTCACGATGCAGCGGATCGACTCCCTCCCGGGTCGATTCGTGGTCGCGCTCGACGCCGACGCCGCACCGATGACGGCGTTCAATTTCGCGCAGCTCGCGAACCGCAAGTTCTTCGATGGCCGCATCGTTCACCGCGTCGTTCCCAACTTCGTCGTCCAGGACGGCGATCCGCGCGGCGACGGCTTCGGCGGGCCAGGCTATGCGATCCGCGACGAGTGGAACCCCCTCGCCTACACGGAGGGTGTCGTCGGAATGGCGTCGGACGGGAAGGACACTGCGGGGAGCCAGTGGTTCGTCACGCTGTCGGCGCAGCCGCACCTCGACGGGCGCTACACCTCGTTCGGCCTCGTGACCCAGGGGATGAAGCAGATCGTCGCGCAGATCATGCCGGCGGACGTCGTGGTCTCGGTACGGATCGTCGAGGGGGACGGAACCGCGGCACCCTAGGAGTGCGACGCGCGGGCGGCCTCGGCTTCCTCGATGGCGTCGCGGTGCACGCGATTCCTGATCTCGAGCCAGACCGCCTCGTCGATCGAGAGGAACGCCGACGCGACCTCGGGGTCGAACTGCGTGCCGGAGAACTTTCGGATCTCGTCGCGCGCGGCCTGGATCGACAGCGCCGCACGGTACGGCCGGTCGGAGGTCATCGCGTCGAAGGTGTCGACGGCGGCGAAGATCCGCGCTCCGAGCGGGATCGCGTCCCCGCGAAGACTCCTCGGGTAGCCCGTGCCGTCGAAGCGCTCCTGGTGGCAGTGGACGATGTCGAGAGCCGGGGCGAGGAAGCGGATGTGCTTGAGCATCCGGTAGCCCATCTCGGGATGGCGCTTCATCTCCTCCCACTCCGCCGCGTCGAGCTTCCCCGGCTTCAGCAGGATGGCGTCCGAGACGCCGATCTTCCCGACGTCGTGCAGGATCGCGCCGCGGCGGATCCAGGTCAGCTCGGGCTCGCCGACCCCCATCGTGCGCGCGACGATCACCGCGTACTCGACGACGCGCCGTGAGTGGCCCATCGTCTCGTTGTCCCGGAAGTCGAGGGCGGTGATCATCGCTTCGAGGGTGCTCTCGTACGATTCCTCGAGCTCGCGCGTCCGCTCCTCGACCTTGCGCTCGAGGGTCTGCTGGTACTCGCGGTTCTCCTTGATGAGGCGACGCTTCTCGAGCGTGCGCTCGACGACGATCTGCACCTCCTCGAGGTTGAACGGTTTTCCGACGTAGTCGGCGGCGCCCTGCCGGATCGCGCCGATCGCGACGTCGAGGTCGACGACGCCCGTCACCATGACGACGTCGACGTCGGGGTCCCGCTCCTTGATGCGCTTCAGGAGGGAGAGGCCGCTTTCGCCCGGCATGTCGATGTCCGAGAGGACGAGGTCGACGCCGCCTGCGCGCACGAGCTCGAAAGCCTCGCCCGCGGAGCCGGCCTGCCGGACCTCGTAGCCGAACGACGTCAGCCCCTCCGCGAGCACGTCGCGGATCGAAGGCTCGTCGTCGGTGACGACGATGTGGGCGGGCCGGGTCACGGCGCGTAGTGTAAGTATTGAAGGGGAGCCGGGCAACCGCTCAGGTGACCTCGCGCCAGTCCCCTCCGGTCTTCTGATCGACCGCGAGCGGGACCCGCAGCGGGTGGACGTTCTCCATGGCCTCGCGCACGAGGGCCCGGGCCGTGTCGATCTCGTCCTCGGGCACCTCGAGCAGGAGCTCGTCGTGCACCTGGAGGAGCATGCGGGACCGGAGCCCGTTCTCGGCGAGCGCGCGGTCGACCCGCTGCATCGCCAGCTTCATGAGATCCGCCGCGGTCCCTTGGATCGTCGTGTTGACCGCCGCCCGAAGGGCCTGCTCGACCTCGCCGCGGTGGCCGCGGTTCCGGAGCGCCGGAAACGCCCGGAGACGCCCGAACAGTGTCCGGACCTGGCCCTCGCGCATCGCCTCGGTGCGGACCCCCTCGATGTACGCCTTGATGTTCTTGAAGCGGTCGAAGTAGGCCGCGATGAAGGCGCGCGCCTCGGGGCGCGTCATCCCCTGGTCGCGCGCGAGACGGGTCTCGGACATTCCATAGAGGATCCCGAAGTTGACCGCCTTGGCGCGCCGGCGCATGTCGTCGGTGACGGCGTCGGGCGCGACGCCGAACACCTTCGCCGCGGTGACGCGGTGGATGTCCTCCCCGGCCTGGAACGCGGCGGTGAGCCCCTCGTCCCCGCAGAGGTGGGCGAGGACGCGCAGCTCGACCTGAGAGTAGTCCGAAGCCAGGAACGTCCAGCCCGGCTCGGGGACGAACGCCGACCGGATCCGGAGACCGACCGGCGAGCGCGCCGGGATGTTCTGCAGGTTCGGATCGGACGACGACAGGCGCCCGGTCGCCGCTCCGGTCGGGTGGTACGACGTGTGGACGCGGCCGGTCTCGCGGTTGACGAGGCCCGGAAGGGTATCGACGTAGGTGCCCTTCAGCTTCGACAGCTCGCGGTACGCGAGGAGGCGCCGGGCGATCTCGTGCTCCTCGGCGAGCGCTTCCAGGGTCGACGCGTCCGTCGAGAACTCTCCGCTCTTCGCTGTCTTCTTGCCGGTCGCGAGCCCCAGGGAGCCGAACAGCACCTCGCGGAGCTGCTTGGGCGAGTCGACGTTGAACGGTCGGCCGGCGAGAGCGTGGATGCCGCGGCGCTCCTGGTCGAGCGCGACGTCCATCTCGCGGGACAGGGAGCGCAGCGCCTCGACGTCGATGCGGATCCCCGCTGCCTCCATCCGGATGAGGATCGGGAGGATCGGCCCGTCGATCGCCTTCCAGACCTCCTCGACGCCGGCCGACACGAGCTTGGGCGCAAGCACGTCGGCGAGACGCCGCGTGACGTCGGCGTCCTCGGCGGCGTACTGCGCGACGTGCTCGACCGAAACCTGGTCGAGCGTGATCTGCTTGGCCCCCGTGCCGACGAGCGACGTGTACTTGATCGTCTCGTGGCCGAGGTAGTACGCGGCGAGCGCATCCATGTTGAACGTTTGCCGGTCGGGCTCGAGGAGGAACGCCGCGACCATCGTATCGAGCACCCACCCTGCGACCTGCATCCCGTGGCGGCGTAGGACATGGCTGTCGTACTTGAGGTTCTGCCCCACCTTCTGGATCGACGGATCCGCGAGCAGCGGTGCGAGACGCAGTCGCACGTCGTCGAGGTCGAGCTGGTCGGGCACGCCGAGATAGGCGTGCCCGATCGGAATGTAGACCCCCTGGCGCGGTGCCCACGACAGCGACATCCCGACGAGCTTCGCCTGCATCGGATCGGTCGAGTTCGTCTCGGTGTCGACCGCGATCCGGCCAGCCGCGCGGCACGCGGCGACCGCGCGATCGAGATCGGCGAGGGTCATGATCGCGGTGTAGTCGGCCGCTCCCTCCGCGGCAGCGACCACCGCCGCTTCGACGGCTGCTTTCGGCGCGACATCGGAGAACTCCGCGGTGAGCGACCGGAACCCGAGCGTCTTGAACAGCGTCGCGAGATGCTCACGGTCGGGGGCGCCGACGCGCATCGTCTCCGGATCGAAGCTCACCGGAACGTTCCGATCGACGGTCGCCAGCTCGCGCGAGAGGAGCGCCTGCGGGGCGTTCTCCGAGATCGCCTGCCACGTCCGCCGCTGCGAGCCCTTGTCGAGATCCTTCAAGACCTTGACGAGCACCTTGCGGTCCTTGCCGGTGAGCTCCCCCGGAAACGACGCACGCTCGATCGCTTCACGCAGGCGCTTCGGGAGATCCGGATCGCGGTCGATCTCGAGGAGCGCCTTCGCAGCGTCGACGAAAGCGCCGCGCGGCGCATCGAGGGGGACCCCCTCGGCTTCGAGCGCCAGGAGCAGCGTGTCCCTCGCCGCGAACGCCGCAACGAACCGCTTCGCTCGCTCGAGGATCGCCTCCATGCCGCCGTGCGCTGCGATCAGGGAGAGCGCCGTCTTCTCCCCGACGCCGGGAACGCCGGGGATGTTGTCGACGGCGTCCCCCATCAGGCCCAGCACGTCGATCACGCGATCCGGCGGCGCGCCGAACTGCGCCGCCACGCCCGCCGCGTCGAGCCTCAGGTCCTTCGACGGGTTGAGCACCGTGATCCCGTCGCCGACGAGCTGGAGCAGGTCCTTGTCGGACGCCACGACGACGACCGGAAACCCAGCCTCGCTCGCGAGCCGAGCGTAGGTCGCGATGAGGTCGTCGGCCTCGTACCCCGGAAGCTCGAGCGCCGGGATGCGGAAGCCGTTGCAGACCTCCTTCGCGTAGTCGAACTGCGGCAGGAGATCGGCGGGGAGCGGCGGCCTCTGCGCCTTGTAGTCGGCAAAGCGATCGTGCCGGAAGGTCGGCCCCTCGAGATCCCACGCGACGCCGACGAACGCCGGCCTCTCTTCGTTGAGCAGCTTTCGCAGCATCGACGTGAAGCCGAAGACCGCGTTCGTCGGCAGCCCCTCGGCGTTCGAGAGGTTCCGGATGGCGAAGAACGCGCGGAAGAGCTGCGACGTCCCGTCGATGAGATAGACCGTGTCCACGGACCGGACAGTCTAGCGGAGGTCAGCCTCCGACCCGAGGACGAAGCGCTTGACGCCCGGGTGGTCGATGTCTTCGAAGGCGAGAAACCCGGGCCCGATCCGGGCAAGGGTTCTCTCACTCGCCCAAGTGGTTGTGCACTCCTCGGCCTCACTGCACGCCGGATTGATGGAGAACCACTTTCCTTCCGCCACCCTCAGAATGCCGTGTTCGGGGACGGTCCCTTCAGGATCGCCCGGATCGAGCGCCTTGCCGTGCCCGGGGGCCAGCTCGTGAGCGCTGAGATAGACGGCCTCGCCGAGAGGTGACACCTGAATGCGCACAGCCGCGTTGCGCCAAGCTCGGAGCGTGACGATCTTTCCATCGCTCCCCATCGATCGGAGACGTACGCGACTGCCCCCCGCACCCTCGTTCTCCAGCCAAACCAGGCGGTCTCCCGAAAGCCACTGCTCATCGTTCACCGATGAATCGACGACCCGGACCGATCCGGTCGCTAGGTCCGTCACGGCGATTCCACTTCGATCGGAGTGAAGATCCACCGTGGTCGCGGTGGTTCCGAGCTTCCCGCTGGGAGACAGCCCAGCCAACCAGCTCGCGAACTCGATCGGCTTTCCTGACGCATCGCTGATCGGTTCCCCGATTCGACGGAGGCCGGCCTCGATCGGGCGCAGGTGGTAACCGCGAATTCTTCGAACGCCCCCCGCATCGATGAGGTCGCCGCTCGTGCGCAGGAACAACCGGCCATCGTGCCGCGGCGCCGTGAAGGCCGCCCATTCGGATTGGACCAAGCCGAGTGACCGCCAGGAGTCATTGCTCAAGGGATTCGCCGCCAGGACCTCATAGGTGTGGCCGTTCGGCGTCGTGTTACGGGTGATGAGGACCACTACAGCCCGATCGACCCAGCCGACCGCCATCACGGGCTCGTCGCCCGGAGTGCCGATGGAACGTTCGAGCCGTCCCGTCGAAGCCTGTCGCAGCTCGATCCTATCGCGCTTCGTCTCTCCTCCGAGCGGTGCGGACCAGGTGAGAATCGCGACGAGGTCTCCTTCGGGTTGGAACGCGACGTCACGGAATGGAGGCGGCACGAACCCCGTTTTTCGCGAGGACGCGAGATCGACGAGCCATCCGCCGCCGCCGCCGTACTCTGACGACGAGCCGACGAACGCAGATCGTCCTTGTCGATCGAGCTCGATGGCATGCCAACCCCGAGCCGCTCGCGCCCTTACTGAGACCGGCGCGACAACGACGAAGAGACCACCGATCAAGGCCAATGTTGATCCCGTCGTGAGGAGGCCGCGCTTTACCCGACCTCGTCCTGCCGGCTCTCCTCGGCAAGAGGCCGTCCACGAGGCGACGACGTAGGCCGGCAGAAGCAGCACGGGCAACACGAGGCCCAGAGGGACGGGGCCGATCGTCGCGTGGGGAAACCCCGCGATGAGTTGAGCCGCGAGGAGTGCCGGCAGTGCGCCGAGAACGGCCCCGCCGAGGACCGCGGCCATCGGCGAGGCGATGAGAGATGCCGCGATCAATCCACCGAGCATCGCGAGCGCGGCAACCGCGGGACCGGCGAGAATCGATTGGGTCCAGCGCTCCCAACCTTGGGACGGCGCGGCGGACACTTTGGCGATGAGAGAACCTAGACCCGCGGTCACAACGATGACGAAGACAAGGTTCACGGCCGCGGAGGCGATCCTTGCGCGCCACACGCTCGAGCGGGTGATCGGACGCTCGAGGAGGAACGACTCGGTCCCGGCGCTGCGGTCGCCGGCGATTGCCTGGGCCGCGCTCATAAGAGCGATGAGCGGCCACAGTGCGATGGCCATGGCGGTTGGAACGATTTCATAGAGCACATCGGCGGGTTGGTACCGGTCGATGCTCCCCGTCGGCAGCACGCCGCGCTTCGCCATCTCCGCGCCGGCGAGGAACGCAAGGGGTAACAAGACGCCGATCGCGATCCCACCCCAGCGCACCAGCGCGAGCTGACGCCATTCCTTCCAGAAGAGCGCTCTAAACATGGGCGGCCTCCGGCGCGCGCTCGCCGCGCAGGAGCGCGACGAGGATTTCTTCGAGAGGAAGGGGCTCGACGGTGATGTCGCGCGCGCCGAGCCTTCGTAATGAGGCTTCCAGCTCCCCGTCGGTCGCCTCCGCGGTCACGGTGAGAACGCGCCCGTCGGCCTGGACGTCGAGCCATCCGCCTTGCGTGGTCCGCGGCGCGTCGTCGTCAAAGACGGCGCGGGCGCGCTTGATCCCGGCTTTCAGCGTCTCGAGCTCGCCCGCGAGCCGGATCTTTCCGCCGTCGAGGACGACGATGCGATCGGCGACGCGCTCGACGTCGTGGACGAGATGCGAGGCGTAGATGACGGAGCCGCCGGCGTCGGCGACCGACTGAAGGATGTTGTCGAGAACTTCGCGGCGGACGAGCGGATCGAGTCCCGCCGTCGGATCGTCGAGGAGAAGCAGCTCAGGCCGAGCCGCGACGGCGAGAAGAAGCGCGACCTTCGCGCGCGTTCCACGTGAAAGGGTCTTGATCTTCTTCGTGGGATCGAGGTCGAGATCATTCGACAACCGTGAGGCGATCGAAGGATCCCAGCGCGGATGGAGGCGCGACGCGAACGCGACGATCTCGGCGATCGTCATCCACGGATAGAGCGCGGACTCTTCTGAGAGAAGCGCGGCACGCGTTCTCACTTCCAGACCTTGCGTGACCGGGTCGAGCCCGAGCGTTCGAACGCGGCCGGTGTCGGGCCAGAGCGTGCCGAGGGCGAGGCGGAGCGCCGTCGTCTTGCCGGCGCCGTTCCTTCCGATGAGGCCGAGGACGGCGCCGGGCGGCACGTCGAAGACGACGCCGTCGAGCGCCGTGGTCTTGCCGAAGCGGCGCGTGACCTTCTCGAAGACGACGGCCGGGTCGCTCATGCGGACTCCTTCCCCGCCTCTCGTCGCGAGCGGGCGAAGTGCTCGATCTTCCGATGGAGACGCCAGCCGAGCTCCTCGTCGGGAATGCCGAGCGCGTGGGCCTCGACGAGGAGCGTGTCGAGCGCGGCGTCGATCGCGGCGTCACGCTCCTTCTTGCCCATCGACGGCGCGCCGTCGGCGATGAACGTCCCCTGCCCCACGCGCGTCCTCACCACGCCGTCCCGCTCGAGCTCGGCGATCGCACGTGCCGCGGTGTTCCGGTTGACGCGCGCCCGCGTCCCGAGCTCGCGCACGGTGAGGAAGCGGTCGCCGGGCTTGAGGGCGCCCAGGGCGACGAGACGCCTCACCTGCTCCACGATCTGCAGGTAGAGCGGAACGGGACTCTGGGGGTCGAGGTCGGGAATCATGCGCGTGGCGCCTCAGCGATACGCCCAGGAACGATCCATCTTGCCGGACGTGAGGACCGCGTCTTCGGTGAACGCGTCGAGCTTTGCAGGGCGGGACCAGCTTGCCGGATCGGCGACGCCGTCGGCGCCGGTGCTGACGATCGTGTAGGCCTGACCGTCCTTGCAGGTGTAGAGGAAGTCGTGGCCCCACGCGTCGCGCGTCGGCGCTTTGCTCACGTAGATCGGTTCGATCGTGGCGACGATCGCGGCGAGCGAGCTGCCGACCGGGTAGGTCTTGTGGTCGACCGCGTAGGCCTCGATCGCGGTGGCGAGAGTGCGCATGTCGTCCATCGTCCATCGGGCGCGCTCGGCATCGGTTGGAATGGATGGTTGCGGGACTGCCGCCAGAAGAAGGCCGAGGATCAGGGCAGCTTTCATGACCGGCTCCCTTATTGTCCTAATGTCCTAGGACAATATACAAGCCTTTTGCAGCCGGTCAAGCGGTCTTGAAGAAATTTTCGGCGGCAGTCAGTTCCCGAACGACGGGGAAGGGCGGAAGGGACTTGAGGAAGGTCTTCCCGTAGGACTTCGTGAGCAGGCGAGGGTCGAGGACGGCGAGGATTCCCCGGTCGCCGCGGCTGCGGAGCAAACGGCCGAGACCCTGCTTCAGGTCGAGGACCGCCATCGGCGTCTGGTACTCGGCGAAGGGGTTCCCCTCGTTCTCGCGGATGCGCTCGATGCGCGCGGCGACGAGCGGGTCGGTCGGCACGTCGAACGGCAGCTTGTCGATGACGACGAGCGAGAGCGCCTCGCCCGGGACGTCGACGCCGTGCCAGAAGGAGCTCGTGCCGAGGAGGACGGCGCGCGGCGTCGCCTTGAAGCGCTCGACGAGGGCGACCTTGCTCCCCTCCCCCTGGACGAGGAGGGGCCACCGGCCGGAACGCTGGAGGTGCTCGGTCGCGCGCGCGAGCGCCTGGTGGCTCGTGAAGAGGAGGAACGCGCGTCCGTCGGTGAGGGCGAGCAGCGATTCGATCTCGGCCATCGCGCGTGCGAAGAACGCGGGCTCGCGCGGCTCCGGCATCGCCTTCGGCAGGTAGAGCACCGCCTGGCGCGCATGGTCGAACGGCGACTCGACCACCATGGTTTCCACGTCGCTCAAGCCGAGCCGCTTCTTGAAGAAGTCGAACGAGCCGCCGACGGAGAGCGTCGCCGACGTGAGCACGCAGGCGTGGAGACGATCGAAGAGCGATGTCTCGAGAAGGTTGCCGACCTCGATCGGCGCCGCCGAGAGGATCACGTTGCCGCGCCCCCTCGCCTCCATGCCGTAGACGTAGCCGGGCGCGTCGCGCTTGATCACGCCGGCGATCGTGTCCTTGAGGTCGCGGGCGCGCTGCTCGACCGCCTCGAACTTCGGATCGGCGACGTCGTCGAGCGCCCGAGAGAGCGTGAGCCACTCCTCGTCGAGATCGACGCCGCCGCGGCTCGGCGGCTCGAAGCGCTGGCGCCCCGAGGCGCTTCTCAGCGCATCCTTGACCGGCGCGAAGAAGGTCCGCGCCGCGTCGCGGAGAACCGACGCTCCGCCTCCGCCCTTCGCCGGCCCGCCTGACTTCGCCGCCGCCCGTTCGACGTCGCGCGCCAGCTCCTCGATCTGGTTCGCCGACACGGTCGTGCCGAAGTAGAGCGTGGCGATCTCCTCGAGCTGATGCGCCTCGTCGAAGATGACCGTGTCGTAGTCGGGGAGCACCGCGCCGTACGCGCTCCGCACGGCGAGATCGGCGAAGAAGAGATGGTGGTTGACGACGACGATCTGCGCCTGCTGCGCGCGGCGCTTCACCTTCGTCAGCCAGCACATCTCGTATTCGGGGCACTTCGAGCCGGTGCAGGTGTCCGCGCGCGCGTTGATGTCGCGCCAGAAGCGGAGATCGTCGGGAAGCTCGGCGACCTCCGCCCGGTCGCCGCTGTCGGTCGTCCGGCTCCACGCCGCGAGCACCGGCAGGAAGCGGCGCTCGTCCCGGACCTCGAGGAGGGGCTCGTGCGCGAACGCGTCGAAGCGCGTCCGGCAAAGGTAGTTGTCGCGGCCCTTCATGAGGCACGCGGAGACCTTGAGCCCCGCGCGTTCGCTCAGGAACGGCAAATCCTTCCGGAAGATCTGGTCCTGGAGGTTCCGCGTCCCGGTCGAGACGACGATCCGCCGCCCCGACGCGATCGCCGGGATGAGATACGCGAACGTCTTCCCCGTACCGGTTCCCGCCTCGACCATGAGACGGCCGCCGTCCTCGAGGATGCGGGCGACCGCCTGGGCCATCTTCGACTGGCCTTCCCGGTGCTCGTACGTCGGGTGCACGGAGGCGAGGCCGCCTCCGGGCGCGAAGAAGTCGGACGACGCCATCAGGCCCGCGCGGGAAGCCGCGACGCGTAGAGCGGGAACCGGGCGGTGAGCGCCTCGACCTCGCCGGCGAGATGTTTGAGCGCCGCCTCGTCGTCCCTCGCGTCGAGCGCTCGGGCGATCAACGCGGCAATCTGGTCCATCTCGGGCTCGCCCATCCCGCGTGTCGTCACGGCGGCGGTCCCGATCCGGATCCCGCTCGCGACCATCGGCGAGTTCGTGTCGAACGGGATCGTGTTCTTGTTGACGGTGATCGCGGCCTTCTCGAGCGCCTTCTCGGCGACCTTGCCGGTGATCGACCTCGAGAAGACGTCCATCAGGAAGAGGTGGTTGTCGGTGCCGCCGGAGACGAGTCGGTAACCGTGCGAGGCGACTGCCGCGGCGAGACGCGCAGCGTTCGCGACGACGCGCCCGATGTAGACCTTGAACGACGGATCGAGCGCCTCGCCGAAGGCGACCGCCTTCGCGGCGACGATGTGGACGAGCGGGCCGCCCTGGATGCCGGGGAAGACGACCTTGTCCAGCTCCTTGGCGTGCTCCGCTTTGCAGAGGACGAGGCCGGCGCGCGGTCCGCGCAGAGTCTTATGCGTCGTCGTGGTGACGAAGTCGCAGTGCGGGACCGGGCTCGGGTGGTGGCCCGTCGCGACGAGCCCCGCGATGTGCGCCATGTCGGCCATGACCTTGGCGCCGTGCGCGTGCGCGATCGCGGCGATCTTGTCGAAGTGGATCGTCCGCGGGTACGCGGAGGCGCCGCAGACGATCAGCTTCGGCTTGTGCTCCTTGGCAAGCTCATCGAGCCGGTCGTAGTCGAGCCGTTCGTCCTCCTTGCGGACGCCGTAGGCGACGAACTTGTAGAGCTTTCCCGAGAGGTTGAGCGGATGGCCGTGCGTCAGGTGGCCGCCGTGGGAGAGGTCCATGCCGAGCACCGTGTCCCCCGGCTGGAGCGCCGTCATGTAAACCGCCTGGTTCGCCTGGCTGCCGGAGTGCGGTTGTACGTTCGCGTGCTCCGCGCCGAAGAGCTGCTTCGCGCGATCGATCGCGAGCCGCTCGACGACGTCGGTGAACTCGCAGCCGCCGTAGTAGCGCCGCCCGGGATATCCCTCGGCGTACTTGTTCGTGAAGACCGAGCCCGCGGCCTCGAGCACCGCTTCGCTCACGAAGTTCTCGGAGGCGATGAGCTCGAGCCCCTTCGACTGGCGCTCGGTCTCGTGGAGGATCGCGTCGGCGACGGCGGGGTCTTGCGCGCGGAGGCTCTTCGTCGGGTCGCTCATGGGGTCTCCTGAAGCTGGGCGATCTTCTCCGTTCGACGAGCGTGCCGGCCGCCCTCGAAGGTGTGGGTGAGGAACGCCTCGAGCGTGTCTTCCATGACGCCCATCCCCGAGACGCGTCCGCCGAGGCAGATGATGTTGGCGTCGTTGTGCTGGCGCGCGACGCGGCCTTGATAAGGGTCGGTGCAGTGCGCGGCGCGGATCCCGCGGACTTTGTTCGCGGCGATCGACATGCCGATGCCCGTGCCGCAGATGAGGAGGCCGAGCTCCGCGCGGCCCTGGACGACCGCGCGCGCCACGCGTGCCGCGAAGTCCGGGTAATCGACCGACGCGAGCCCGTCGGTGCCGTGATCGTCGACCTCGTGACCGTGCGCCACGAGCCACTTCTTGAGCTGCTCTTTCGCTTCGAACCCCGCGTGATCGGCCCCCGCCGCGATCTTCATGGCTGGTCCTCCCTCCGGAGCTGCTCCAGGCTCGGGATCGGCACGGCTCCCATCTCGGCGAGCCGTGCGTGCTCCGCCAGAGCGTAACCGTCGGTCATCGCGGCGAGGTGATCGGCCAGAAGCCGCGTGTAACGGTGGTCCGCTCGATATGCCTTGGCCTCCCGCTCCCGGTGCTCGCGGGACAGGTCCCTAAAGTACCTCACGCCGGCGGTTTCCTTCATCCGGAAGAGGACGTGGTCGTCCAGGAGCGCAGGGTCGGCGAAGTAGGCGGCGAAGAGGCCGAGGACGACGCGGCGGCCCCGGGCCTCGACCCGTTCGGCTTCCCCGCGGTGGAGGCGCGCGGTGAGGAACCGTTCGAGCTCCGAGACGAGCGACTCGCCTCCCGCCGGAAGGGCGATCTCCTCGCCCGTCACCGCCTCGTCCCGCTTCTCGCGAAACGCCTTCGGGCTCGAGATCTTGTGCGCGGTCTTCCACTTGGCGAGGCTCGCCTGCGAGGCCAGGATCGCGCCGGTCACGAGGAGGTGCGTGAGGCCGCGGTGGATCGCGTTCGCCGCCGCGAATCGGCCGCCGCCGCGCGGGTAGCGCGCACCGAGCTTCCGCTTCAGCTCGCGGATGGCGCCGAGCTTCTCGACCTCGGCGAGGCCGGCGGTCCCCGCCTGGAGCGCGTCGTCGAGATCGTGGAGCGCCGACGCGAGACGCACCGCGAGGGCGACCACTTGCGCCTCGAAGAGCGGCGGCATCCCCCAGCGCAATCCCTCGGGAGCGGGCTCTTCCGCGAGCGGAGCGCCCCCCGCCTTCACGATCCCCTCGCGGGTCGCGTCGGTGAGGTTCAGGCCCGGGTGGCCGTAGCGCTTCTCGAGGAGGTCGACGACGCGTAGCCCCTGCCACGCCGGCGAGAAGCCGCCGCGATCTCCGAGCCCGGGCCCGCCGCGCCCGTCGCGTCTCCCGGCGAGGAGATCGTCGATCGCCTGGACACCGGCGGGGCCGAACGGAGGCTGGCCGAGATCGTGGCCGAGCGCCGTCGCCTCGACGAGGTCCTCGTTCAAGCGGAGCGCGCGGCCGATCGTGCGGGCGACCTGCGTGACCTCGAGCGTGTGCGTCAGCCGGTTCCTGCGGTGGTCTTCGTAGGCGGGGAGGATGCCGGCGATCGCCTTGTGCCGCAGGCGGCGGAAAGCGCGCGAGTAGACGATCCGGTCGCGGTCGCGCTGGTAGGCCGTCCGGTAGTCGAAGGCGCGCCCGTCGTCCTCGAGAGGGTGGCGGCGCACGCCCTCGGACGACCGGAGCGCATAGGGCGCCAGACGCGCGTCCTCCTCGCGTTCCATCGTCTGACGCATGCTTTCGGCCATGAAGAGCGGATGCTACACCCCGGCTTGAAAGGGCTCCAAACGGACCCTACGTTTGCAGCGACGGAGGGACCATGCCGATCGTCATCGACACCGATCAGTGCGAGAGCTCGGGCGCGTGCGAGCTGGTCTGTCCCGAGAACGTCATCGAGATCCACGAGGGGCGGCCCGTCATCGTGAACAACCTGGCCTGCA
Source organism: Candidatus Polarisedimenticolaceae bacterium (assembly GCA_036275915.1). Taxonomy (NCBI): domain Bacteria; kingdom Pseudomonadati; phylum Acidobacteriota; class Candidatus Polarisedimenticolia; order Candidatus Polarisedimenticolales; family Candidatus Polarisedimenticolaceae; species Candidatus Polarisedimenticolaceae bacterium. The sequence continues at coordinate 719,607 of DASUCV010000004.1, forward strand.
CCTCGTGCTGGAAGTGCGCCGAAGTCTGCATCGCGGGGGCGATCGACGTCGATTGACTAGAATGCGGTCCTCATGGCCGGCCCCGCCTCCACGATCGTCACCGAGCTCGAAGCCCAGACCGACCTCGCCAAGGCGCTGATCGCGCGCGCGCAGGCCCGCGGCGCGTTCCTCATCTGGCGCGCGCAGGCCACGAGGGCGGCGCGCCTTCTCGTGCGCTCCGGGCGCGTCGAGGAAGCGGTCGTCGCCCAGGGCTCCGGCCACGGAGTCCACGCCGTCCTGGACGACGGCCGCAGCGCATTCGGAAGCCGCGACGACTTCGGTCCCGAGCCTTCCGCGGCGCTCCTCGACGCGACGATCGACGCCGCCTCCTCCGGCGGCGCGCTCGGGGTCGCCGGCGGCTCCTTCGCGCCCGACGCCCCGTCGACCGCGCGCGACCTCCCCGCCGGCATCGCCGCCTTCGACGCGCTCGACCTCGACGCCGCGTCGGCGCGTCTCGTCGCGCTCGAGCGCGAGCTGACGTCGGATCTTCCGGGCGTCACGACGACGCTCGCCTTCCAGGCGGTCCTCGAGGTGTGGCGCATCCTGCGGTCCGACGGCGCCGACGTGCTCTTCGCGGTCCCGCGCTGCGTCCTGCGGGCGTCGCTGAGCTCCTCGGGCGACGCGCGCCACACCGTCGGCGCCTCGCTCGCCGACCCGAGCCCACGGATGTTCGACGATCCGGCCGCCGTCGCGACGTTCCTCGCCCGCGCGCGCGCCGCGGGCAGCCTCGCCGCGGCGCTGCCCGACGCGCCGACCCATCCCGCGGGCTCGTTCCCGCTCGTCATCGACTACGCGCTCGCCAAGGGGCTGGCGCACGAGGCGTTCGGACACGCATCCGAAGCCGACGGGTTCCGTTCTTCGGTCCTCGCGCGCGACGGTCGGTTCCGCTCCGGCGACACCGTCGGCCCGGCGCACGTCTCGGTGATCGACGAGCCGGTGCAGGGCGACTTCGCGTGGCAGCCGTACTCGGCGACCGGGTCACCCCGCCGCCGCGCGACGATCGTCGATCATGGACGCTTGAGGGACGCGCTCACCGACGCGTGGTCCGCGCGCGGCGCCGGAACGGCGCTCACCGGCGCCGACCGCGCCGAGTCGTTCCGCTCCGCACCGCTTCCCCGCATGTCGAACATCCGGATCGAGCTCGACGATCCGCTTCCCGCCCCGGGGGCCTTCGAGGATTACTCCGCCGAGCGCGTGCGCGATCTCCTCGGGGACGCGGGAATCTTCTCGCGCCATCGCCGCGTCGCGTTCCTCTCCGGCTACGGCGGCGGTCAGGTCAACCCGCCGACCGGCGACTTCGTCTTCAACTGCAAGGCGATCTACGCGCTCGGCCCGGACGAGGTCGTCCTGCACAAGCCCGCCATCTTCTCCGGGTCGATGTTCGGTGCTCTCGGCGCGGTCCGCGAAGGCTTCGGCCCGCTCAAGCTCGACGCGATCGGGAGCTGCGGCAAGTGGGGCCAGAGCGTCCCCTCCTCCGGGGGCAGCCACTACTTCCTCGTTCTCGATCCCGATCCGGGCGTGCGCCTCGGCGGACGGTGACATGGAGGTCGCGGCGCTCCTCACGGCCCTCCGCACGGCGCGCCCTCAGGGCCGCGCGATTGCCGGCTTCAACTTCGACATCACGACGATTCGCCGGCTCGTCATCGGCACGAAGGACCGGGAGACCGGCGGGCCGCACGCGCCCGTGAGCCTCTCCGACTCGCTTAACGCCCGCTTCAAGCTCGTGTGGGACGACGGCCGCGTGAGCCGCGGCGTCATGGAGCGCCGCGCGATCGAGTCCGACCCGCATCCGGTCCTTGCATCGGCGCTGGCTGCCGCCTACGACGACCCCGACGCGCGGACCATCCTCGGACCGTCGGCGTTTCCCGACGTGCCGACCCTCGACCCCGGCACGGTGAAGCTCGCCGAGGGTGCGATCGACCCGTTCGTCCCTCGGCTCGAGGCCATCCGCGCGCGCCTCGCGGATCATGGCCTCAAGACGTGGAGCGGCTCGATGCAGGCCGCGCACGGGAATACGCGCCTCCTCACCTCCGCCGGGCTCGACGTCGAGGCGGAGGGAACGTCGACCTCGTGGAGCGTGAGCTTCGACGGCGAGAGCGTCGGCGCGGGGAAATCGGGGCGACGCCTCGAGCCGTTCGAGGAGTTCGCCCTGCGCCTCGATCGCCTCGTCACGCTCGTCCTCGCCCTGCGCGGCACCGCACCGGCGCGGCCGGGGGGCGTCGTTCCGGTTCTGTTCCATCCCGGCGTCGTCGAGGACTACGTGCTCGCCGTCCTCCTCCACAACTTGGACGGCGAGCAGGTCGCGCACGGCACCGGCGCGTTCACGCGCGCGCAGTTCGGCTCCGGCTTCGCGTCGTTACGACCGGACCTCACGCTGCGGACCGACCCGCTCGTCCCGTTCGCCAGCGGCGCCTACCGGTTCACGCGCGAAGGCGTGCCCGCAGCACCGGTCACGCTGATCGACCGCGGCCGTCTCGCGACCCCGATGCTCGACCTCAAGTACGCGCGCCGCCTCGGCCTTCCGCCGAACGCACCTCCCGCGGCGATGGACACGCTCTTCTTCGAGGGCGCGTTGGCGATCGACGAGCCGGCGGCGCTCGGCGCCGCGGCCGGCGGCGTGCTCGTCCTCGGCGTCCTCGGCGTGCACACGCAGGACTTCACGAGCGGCGACTTCTCGCTCTCGGCCCCGCAGTCGCTCGCGATCGGGGCGAACGGTTTCGAAGGCCGCCTCCGCGGCACCGTCTCCGGGAATCTCTTCGAGCTGCTCCGCTCCGACGATCTCGCCTTCGTCCGCTTCCCCGGGGAGACGACCCCGGGGCTCCTCGTGCGGTGCCGCTTCGACGCTCAGTGATTCGGGCAGACGCGCTGCTCGCCGGTGCAGCCGAAGGCCAAGGTCAACACCGCGAGGTCGTCGCCGTCGAGGCACTTGTCGCCGTTGTAATCGAGGCGCCCCCACGGCTCGCCGGCCGGGTCCTGCGAGCATGCGCCGAACGAGCGGCCCATCGTCGCCAAGGTGATGCCGTCGACGCGGGACTGCCCGGCGAGGGCGAATCGGGAGCACACCGCGTCGTCCTTCACGCCGTTGCAGTCGTCGTCGACGCCGTCGCAGAGGTCGAGCGCGCCGGGGTGGATCGCCGGGTTGGTGTCGTTGCAGTCGAGCGGGCATCCTGTTGCGGGAGCTCGGCCGGCGCCGTCGCCGTCGACGTCGATGCAGCTGTCGCACGCGTCGCCATAACCGTCGTGATCGATGTCGGTCTGGGCCGGGTTCGGTGTCCCCGGGCAGTTGTCGCAGGCGCTGCCGAGCCCGTCGCCGTCGTCGTCGATCTGATCGTTGTTCTGGACCCCCGGACAGTCGTCGATCCGGTCGACGACGCCGTCCTGATCGACATCGGCGCAGACGCCGGTATCGATCTCGGCCGCGCGCGAGGCGGCCGGCGGGTTGTGGAATCGGAGGCATTCGAACGCTTGGAGCCCGAGGTTGTCCCCCGTGAGGTACGGATACATGACGTAGTTCGAGAGCGAGGCGTGCTCGAGCCCGATATTGTGACCGAACTCGTGCAGCCAGAGCATCGACTCGTGCTCGGGGATCCGCACGAGGATCATGCCGAAGCCGTTGACGAGCGAGCAGCCGATGACGTTCGTCCCCCCGACACCGTCGCACCAGTTGATGATCCGCACGATCTTGATGCGCTGCGTGCCGGCTTTCAGAACCGCCTCGAGCTGGCTCTCGTCGTTGATGATGTCGTTGCCGTCGGTGAGCGTCCCGAACGTTCCGCCCGGGGCGCCCAGGTGCAGCTCGCTGCAGCAGGCGACGTCGTTGTAGAAATCGGCCCTGCCGGAGATGAGCGCCGCCTCGCCGAGGAGCTGCTTCGCGACGGCGTCGCGCATCCCATACTGCGGGCTGATCGCGACCGCCGCGTGGTTGGCGTAGGTCAGGTTCGCGGCGACGCCGCGGGGCGACGTGTCCTCGACATAGGCGACCGCCGCCGGGTTCGCCGGCGCCGGCGAGGCGAGCGCCTTCCCGTCGAGCGGTGCCGGGAACGACGAGGGCTTCAAGGTGGCACCCGGCGCGAGCGCGGCCAGGCTGCGCTCGGCTTCACGGCCGAGCAGCTCCCGGGTCTCGTCGTCGTACGCGCCGGTCACCGCCGGGTCGCCGCCGGCGATCGCCGCGAGCGCGGACGCGGCCGCCGGATCCCCCGCCTCGGCGATGAGGCCCAGGGCGCGCGGCACGAGGAGGACCGCCCGGTCGTCGGGGGGAGCGGCGGGATCGCCGACGGGCTGGGCCAGAAAGCCCGCGAGTCCGGAGGTCGCCGTCTTCGAGCGGAGGTGGCCGAGGAACGCCACGACGTTGTCCCGCCTTGGAAAACCGGGATCTTGAAGGAGCTCGAGGAGCTCCGGAACTCCCTCGGGCCCGACCTCCCGAGCGGCGATCTCATCGGTCATCCCGTGGATGTAGGTCACGAGCGCGGCGGCGCGGACGCGGTCCCCGGCGGCGGCCGGCGGAGCGGTCACGAGAGCCGTCAAGAGCACGGCGGCCGGAACGAGCTTGCCCACGGGTCCCCCACGATGATTGCCGAAAGGGTACGCGGCAACGCGCCTGCCGTCGATACCGGAATGGTGGGTTATCGTGGCGCCCATGGACGAAAAGACGCGCGCCGAGGCCAGCGTCCGGACCTGCCCCAACTGCGGGGCGGAGCTTCAGGAGAAAAAGTGCAAGCTCGTCTGCCCGCAGCCGGCCTGCGGGTACTACGTGAGCTGCGCGGACTTCTACTGACTTGACACCGCCGTCCGGCCATCGCAACACACCTGTGTCGAAACACTCGTTCGAGGTGTGAACCCATGCGAATGGACCGGCTCACCATCAAGGCCCAGGAGGCCCTTCAGGAAGCGAGCGCCGCGGCCCAGAGCCACGGCCATCCGGAGATCGGGCCGCTTCACCTGCTGCTCGCGCTGACGTCCCAGCAGGACGGGATCGTCGCGCCGATCCTGGAGAAGCTCGGCGCCGATCCGCGCGCCGTCACCGCCCGTACCGAGGAGCGCCTCGGCTCGATCCCCCGCGTCAGCGGCGGCTCGGAGCTGGGGATGTCCCGCGGCGTCGTCGAGATCCTCCAGTCCGCCGAGAAGGCGGCGAAGGAGTTCCAGGACGAGTACGTCTCGACCGAGCACCTGCTCCTCGCGATCGTCCGCGGCAAGTCCGAGGCGGCCGAGATCCTGCGACAGCTCGGCGCGACGCCCGACAACATCCTCCACGCGCTTCGCGAGGTCCGGGGCGCGTCCCGCGTCACCGACCAGAATCCCGAGGCGAAGTATCAGGCGCTCCAGCGATACGCGAAGGACCTCACCGATCTCGCGCGGCGCGGCAAGCTGGATCCGGTGATCGGCCGCGACGAGGAGATCCGCCGCGCGATCCAGATCCTGGGACGCCGCACCAAGAACAATCCGGTGCTCATCGGCGACCCCGGCGTCGGCAAGACCGCGATCGTCGAGGGGATCGCCCGCCGCATCGCCGACGGCGACGTGCCCGAGACGCTGCGCGACCGGCGCGTCGTCGCGCTCGATCTCGGCGCGCTCATCGCGGGCTCGAAGTACCGCGGCGAGTTCGAGGACCGTCTGAAGGCCGTCCTCAAGGAGATCCAGGAGTCCGAGGGTCGGGTCATCCTCTTCATCGACGAGCTGCACACGCTTGTCGGCGCCGGGGCCGCGGAGGGCGCCGTCGACGCGGCGAACCTCCTGAAGCCCGCGCTCGCCCGCGGCGAGCTGCGCTGCATCGGCGCGACGACCCTGAACGAGTACCGCAAGTACATCGAGCGCGACGCCGCGCTCGAGCGCCGCTTCCAGCCGGTGATGGTCGGCGAGCCGTCGGTCGAGGACACGATCTCGATCCTCCGCGGTCTCAAGGAGCGCTACGAGACCCACCACCGCGTCCGCATCCAGGACGGCGCGATCGTCGCCGCGGCGACCCTCTCGCACCGCTACATCGCCGACCGCTTCCTCCCCGACAAGGCGATCGACCTCGTCGACGAGGCGGCCGCGAAGCTCAAGATGGAGATCGACTCGGTCCCGGCCGAGGTCGACGAGATCCAGAGGCGCGTGACCCAGCTCGAGATCGAGCGCCAGGCGCTCAAGCGCGAGCGCGACCTCGTCTCGAAGGAGCGCCTCGGCAAGCTCGAGCGCGAGCTGGCGGACCGGAAGGAAACGCTCGCCGCCGCGAAGTCGCGCTGGCAGGCCGAGAAGGACTCGATCGTCAAGATCGCGTCGCTCAAGGAGAAGCTCGAGCAGACGAAGACCGACGCCGAGCGCGCGCAGCGCGAGGCGGCGTACGAGCGCGCCTCGATGCTCCAGTACGACGTCATGCCCAAGCTCCAGAGAGACCTCGAGGCCGAGAACGCGCGCCTCGCCCTGATCCAGAAGGACGGGGCGATGCTCAAGGAAGAGGTCTCGGAGGAGGACATCGCCGAGATCGTCTCCAAGTGGACCGGGATCCCGGTCTCGAAGATGCTCGAGGGCGAAGTGCAGAAGCTCGTCCATCTCGACGAGCAGCTCCGAGCACGGGTCGTCGGCCAGGACGAGGCGGTCCGCGCCGTCGCGACCGCGGTCCGCCGCGCGCGCGCCGGCCTCAAGGATCCGAACCGTCCGGTCGGCTCGTTCTTGTTCCTCGGCCCGACCGGCGTGGGCAAGACCGAGCTGGCGCGCGCCCTCGCCTTCACCCTCTTCGACGACGAGCGCGCGATGATCCGCATCGACATGTCCGAGTACATGGAGAAGCACTCGGTCGCCCGCATGATCGGGGCGCCTCCGGGCTACGTCGGCTTCGACGAGGGCGGGCAGCTCACCGAAGCGGTGCGCCGCCGCCCGTACTCCGTCGTGCTCCTGGACGAGATCGAAAAGGCGCACGGCGACGTCTTCAACGTGCTGCTCCAGGTGCTCGACGACGGGCGGCTCACCGACGGACGCGGCCGCACGGTCGACTTCAAGAACACGATCCTCATCATGACGTCGAACCTCGCGTCGTCGTACATCCTCGAGAACGCGGGCGCCGACGCCGGCACGATCCGGCGGCACGTCGACCGGGCGCTCCGCGAGGCGTTCCGGCCGGAGTTCCTGAACCGGATCGACGACACGGTGATCTTCCGCGCGCTCGATCAGACCGATCTGCTCGCGATCGTCGACATGCAGCTCGACCGCTTCCGGAAGCTTCTGGACGAGCGGCGGATCGAGCTCGTCGTCACCGACACGGCGAAGTTCAAGCTCGCCGAGGACGGCTACGATCCGGCGTTCGGCGCGCGTCCGCTCAAGCGGGCGATCCAGCGGCAGATCCAGGACCCGCTGGCGCTCAAGCTCCTGGACGGCTCCGTCAAGCCCGGCTCGCGGGTCACGGCGAGCCTCGAGAACGATGAAATCGTGCTGCATACCGCGGAAGTGGTCGTAAATTGAACGGCATGGCGACCGACTGGGATCCGGTCCGCGACCTTCGCAATCTGCGCGAGCGCGTCGACACGCTCTTCCAGGACGTCCTCGGCCGCGCGGCGACCGATCCCGCGTCCGACGCGTCGGGCGCCTGGCGTCCGCCGGTCGATGCGTGGGAAGACGGCGATGCGTACGTCGTCCGCGCCGACCTGCCCGGCGTCGCGCCGGGCGACGTCACGATCGAGGTCGAGAGCGGCGTCGTCCACGTGCGGGGCGACCGCCTCTCCGAGCCGCCGGTGACCCGCGATGCGCTCCTGCGCGCAGAGCGGCCGCACGGCCGGTTCGGGCTCGCGCTCACGATCCCGCCGTCGGTCGACCCGCACGGCATCGAGGCGCGCCAGAAGGACGGCGTGCTGGAGATCGTCTTCCGGAAGCGCCGCGGCGCACTCCCCGGACGGGTCCGGATCGAGCTGAAGTAGCGCTCGCCCGCGGCGCCCCGCGGCGCCTGATAGAATTCGAAACGAAGAGGAATCGAGAGAAACCATGTCCACCACGAACTATCTCAAGACCGCTCTCCTGCTCGGTCTCCTGACCGGGCTCATCCTCGCCGTCGGCGGGGCGCTCGGCGGGCGTCAGGGAATGATCGTCGCGCTCGTCCTCGCCGGCGTCATGAACTTCGCGTCGTACTGGTTCTCCGACCGGATCGTTCTCGCCATGTACCGCGGCCGCGAGGTCTCCCCGGCCGAGGCCCCTCGCTTCCATGCGATCGTCGATGGCCTCGTCGCGCGCGCCGGCCTTCCGAAGCCGAAGCTGTACCTGCTCCCCGGCGACTCTCCGAACGCCTTTGCGACCGGGCGCAACCCGCAGCACGCGGCGGTCGCGGCGACCGACGGGATCCTGCGCCTCATGACCGATGAGGAGCTCGAGGGCGTGATCGCCCACGAGCTCGGCCACGTCAAAAATCGCGACATCCTCATCTCGTCCGTCGCGGCGACGATCGCGGGAGCGATCACCTTCCTCGCGCACATGGCGCGCTGGGGCGCGATCTTCGGCGGGTACGGCGGCCGCGACAACGAGCGCAGCGGGAGCGGCAACATCTTCGTCCTCCTGGCGACGGCGATCCTGGCCCCGATCGCGGCGCTCGTCATCCAGATGGCGATCTCGCGCTCGCGCGAGTACGGCGCCGATGCGACCGGCGCCGCGATCGCCGGGTCGCCTTACGGCCTGGCGCGCGCGCTCGAGAAGCTCGACGCCTACTCGAAGCGCATCCCGATGGACGCCTCGCCGGCGACGGCGCACATGTTCATCGTCGCGCCGTTCACCGGGTCCGCTCTCATGAAGCTCTTCAGCACGCACCCGCCGATCGCCGAGCGCGTGCGCCGCCTCCTGGGGCGCTGACGTGAAGGTCGAGGACAAGCGCCACGGGGCGCGCCGCGACGATGAGGACGGCGACAACGGCGAGAACGCCGAGGTCGTGAACGAAGAGCTCGAGACGATGCGCCAGCGCGCGCAGGCGGCCGAGCGAAAGCTCCAAGACGTCCAGGGCGCCTTCGTTGCGGCACGCGCCGATCTGGAAGCGACGCGCGAGCGCCTCCTGCGCGACGCCGATCGCAAGGTCGAGCTGCGCTTCGGGAACGTCGTCGCCGATCTGCTCGATTCGATCGACGATCTCGACCTGGCGATCGAGCACGGCACCGGGATCGACGCGGCGGCTCCGTTCCTGAAGGGCGTCGTGCTCGCACGCGAGCGCTTCCTCGCCGCGCTGCAGAAGGCGGGGATCACCCGAATCGAGCCGTTGAACGAGCCGTTCGATCCGAACGTCGCCGAGGCCGTCGGCATCCTGCCGGTGACCGATCAGGAGCGACACGACGCGGTCCTCCAGGTCGTGCGCTCCGGCTACGCGCTCGGCTCCCGCGTCATCCGTCCCGCGCGCGTCCTCGTCGGCCGGTTCATCGCCGAGGCCTGATGGCCGAACCGCAACGGGGGCTCGGGAGCGCGATCCGCCTCTACGCACGCTTCACCCGGCCCTTCACCCTGCTCCCGCCGCTCCTCGGCGTGATCTCGGGCGCCGTCACGGCGTGGGGATCGGCGTCGAACCCGCAGGTCCTGGCGGGCGAGCCGCGCCGCGTCGCCGCGGCGATCGTGGGCAACGTGCTCCTCGGCTCGCTCTGCGCGGCGCTCTTGAACGCGGCGTCGAACGTCATCAATCAGTACTACGACTTCGAGAACGACCGCATCAACAAGCCGGACCGGCCGCTCATAACCGGCGCGATCTCGATGCGCGCCGGGTTCGTCTACGCGATCGTCCTCTACCTCGTCGCGGTCGTGCCCACGTGGGCCGTCGTCGTCTGGCCGCGGACGGCGTGGGGCGCGAAGCTCGCGGCCCCGCTCCTCGAACATCAGTGCTTCGCGATCTTCCTCCTCGGCATGCTCTTCACGTTCATCTACAGCGCGCCCGCGCTCGGACGCACGAAGGCCGACGCGTTCCTCGCCAACCTCACGATCGCGATTCCGCGCGGCTGCCTCCTCAAGGTGGCCGGCTGGTCGATGGTCGCTTCGGTCTTCCACCTCGAGCCGTGGTTCATCGGCTCGATCTTCTTCCTGTTCCTCGCCGGCGCGGCGTCGACGAAGGACTTCTCCGACATGAAGGGCGACGAGGCAGCCGGCTGCCGGACGCTGCCAATCCGCTTCGGCGTCGTCCGCGCGGCGCGCATGATCGCGCCATTCTTCGTCGTGCCGTGGCTCCTCATGCCGCTCGGTGCGTGGCTTCCGAACCCGTGGTCGCCGGGCCACCACATCCTCACCGGCAATCGCTGGGTCCTCACCGGCCTCGGCTTCGGGCTCTCGCTCTGGGGCGCCTACACCGTCTACCTCATCCTCAAGGATCCCGAGGATCTCGCGAAGGTCGAGAACCATCCCTCGTGGACCCACATGTACTTGATGATGATGGCCGCACAGGTCGGCTTCGCGGCGGCCTACGTCTTCTAGGGACAGTAACCAAGTTTTTCTTACACAGAGGGGACAGCTTCCGAAACTCTTCACTTCGAGTTTCGGAAGCTGTCCCCTCTGTGTAAGAAAAACTTGGTTACTGTCCCGCGAGGGTCGCGAGCAATAGCGCCTTGATCGTGTGCATGCGGTTCTCCGCCTCGTCGAACACGATCGAGCGGTCGGATTCGAAGACGTCCTCGGTGACCTCGAGACCGTCCATGCCGTAGGTCTTGAACAGCTCCTCGCCCTTCGTCGTCTGGCGGTTGTGGAACGCGGGGAGACAGTGCATGAACTTCGCGCCGGGCGTTCCCGTCGCGGCCATGAGAGCGCCGTTGACCTGGTACGGCTTCAAGAGCTCGATGCGCTCGGCCCACTTCTCGGGCGGCTCCCCGAGCGACACCCAGACGTCGGTGTAGACGAAGTCGCAGCCGGCGACCGCCTTCTTCGGATCGTCCGAAAGCGTGAGGCGTGCGCCCGTCTTCGCGGCGAGGGCCTTCGCGCGCGCCACGACCGGCTCTCTCGGCCACAGAGCCTTCGGCGCGCAGAGGCGCACGTCCATACCCATCGCGGCCGCGCCCAGGAGGAGCGAGTTCCCCATGTTGTTCCTCGCGTCGCCGAGGTAGCAGAACGCGATCTCGGCGAGCGCCTTGGGCGAGTGCTCCTCCATCGTCATGAAGTCGGCGAGGATCTGCGTCGGGTGAGAGTCGTCGGTCAGCCCGTTGTAGACCGGCACCCCGGCGTATTTCGCGAGGTCGTCGACGACCGCCTGCGCGAACCCGCGGTACTCGATCGCGTCGTACATGCGCCCGAGGACGCGCGCCGTGTCGGCGATCGACTCCTTGTGTCCGATCTGCGAGCCCGTCGGGTCGAGGTAGGTCACTCCCATCCCGAGGTCGTACGCGGCGACCTCGAACGCGCAGCGCGTGCGCGTGGAGGTCTTCTCGAAGATGAGGCAGATGTTCTTCCCGGCGAGGCGCGTATCGCGCTCGCCGCTCCTCTTCGCCTTCTTGACGGCGTGCGCGAGATCGAGGAGGTGCCGGATCTCGTGGGGGGTGCAGTCGGCGAGCTCGAGCAGGCTTCGATTCGAAAGGTCCACGCGCATCGTGCGTCCACTCCCTGCGCCTTTCAGGCGGCGGGCGATCCTATAACATTCCCATCAATGGCCGCCTTCCGTCCCACACGCGAGACGCCGCTGCGTCTCGTCGCCGATCAGGCCTTCTCGCGCGCCGCCGGCGCGCCGCTCGTCGCCGGGAATGCCGTCCTGCTCCTGAAGGACGCCGCGGAGAACTATCCCGCCTGGCTCGACGCGATCGCCGCGGCGGAGCGCACGGTCTTCTTCGAGATGTACATCGTGGCCGACGACCCGATCGGCCGCGAGTTCCTCGATGCGCTGGTCGCGCGGGCAAAGGCGGGCGTGCGCGTGCGAGTCGTCTACGACTGGCTCGGTTGCCCCGGCAAGATCCTGCCCTCGTTCTGGAGGCCTCTCGTCGCCGCGGGCGGCCAGGTGCGCGTCTTCAACCCGCCCCGCCTCGACTCTCCGCTCGGGTGGCTCCGGCGCAATCATCGCAAGTCGATCTCGGTCGACGGCCGCGTCGCGTTCGTCACCGGTCTCTGCATCGCCGAGACCTGGCGGGGCGATGCCGAAAAGGGCCTGGAGCCGTGGCGCGACACCGGGATCGCGATCCACGGCCCGGCGGTCGCCGACGTCGAGCGCGGCTTCGCGCAGGTCTGGGCGGCGACCGGCCCGCAGCTCGCCAACGACGATCTCGCCGACCCGTCGTCGCTGCCGGCCGCCGGCGACGTCGCCCTGCGCGTCATCGCGAACGCCCCGGCAGCGGGAAGCCTCATGCGGCTCGACCAGCTCGTCGCCTCGATCGCGCGCACGCGGCTGTGGCTCACCGACGCCTACTTCGTCCCGGTCGCCTCCTACGTCCAGACCCTCTGCGCGGCGGCCAGGGACGGCGTCGACGTGCGCCTCCTCCTCCCGGGCACCTCCGACATCCCGATCGTCTCCCCGTTCTCACGCGCGGGGTACCGGCAGCTCCTGGACGCGGGCGTCCGCGTCTTCGAGTGGAACGGCACGATGCTCCACGCCAAGACCGCCGTCGCCGACGGGCGATGGGCGCGCGTCGGGTCGACGAACCTCAACCTCGCGAGCTTCGTCGGCAACTACGAGCTCGACGTCGCCGTCGAGGACGCCGGGTTCGCGGACGTGATGGAGCGGCAATATCGCGAGGACCTCACGCGCGCGACCGAGATCGTGCTGAAGCGCCGGCGGCGCCGCCTGCGACCCCGCCCCGCCGAGCCGAGGCTCGACCGTCCCGCCCCTCCCCGCCGGCACCGCGCCGGCCGCGCCGCGGCCGGCGCGTTCCGCATCGGAAGCGCGGTCGGCGCCGCGATCACCCGCCCGCGCGAGCTGGGGAACGCCGACGGCAAGATCATGACCGCGGCGGCGATGGTCCTCATCATCATCGCGATGGTCGGCTCGCGGTGGCCGAAAGCGCTCGCGTACCCTCTCGCGACGATCGCGGCGTGGTTCGCCGTCTCGTTCCTGCTGCGCTCGTTCCGGAACTGGCGCGACCAGAGATCGCTCGGCGGCTAGCGATCCCGCTTCGCGAATGCCTGGCGCGACAGATGGTTCGACGGGAGGTCGACCAGCGTCCCCAGCATCTCGTCGCCTCGCACGCGGTACGACCAGCGGATGTGGACGGTTTCATTCTGGAAGTCGCCCACCCACGCGTCCTTCGCCGCGTCGTAGGCGAAGTCGATGCTGCCCATCAGAAGTTCCTTCCCGTCGACGATCTTGAAGGCGTCCATCGAAGCGTGAACGGCGTCCTTCGCCGCGATCCTGTAGACGACCGTCTCGTCCTTGCAGGCGGGATGCACGTCATCCTTCACGCACGTCGAGACGCCGCGCCACACCCCTGCGAACGGCGGCGGGTCGGCCGGAAGCGACGCGAGCGACGCGCCGCCCTTCTTGGCGTTCGCCTCGTTCGCCCGGAGAACGCGCAGGAAGTTCCCGCCGGCGACTTTGACCACGTCCTCGTCCTTCCAGCCGCGACGGATCAGCTCCGCGAGGAGCGCCGGATACTTCGAGACGTCCTCGAGCCCCTCGGGCGCGCCGGCGGTCGGGGGAAAGTCGGCGCCGAGCCCGACGTGATCGACGCCGGCGACCTTGCGCACGTACTCGATCTGGTCGGCGACGTCGGCGAGGGTCGCCTTCGGCTCCGGTCCGGCGACCTTCTCGTGCTCGGCCTTCACGCGGTCCAAGGTCGATATCCGCGGATCGAGGAGGACCTCGGGCCACACCGGCGCCCACCACGAGGCGATCTTTCCCGACGCGAAGATCGGGACGAACGCGATCATGACGACACCGTCGTTGGCCGCGAGCTTCGTCAACACGTCGTCGGGAACGTTCCTCGGGTGGTCCGCGAGCGCCTTGGCGCAGGCGTGCGAGAAGATGACCGGGGAGGTCGTGGTCGCGAGGGCGTCGCGCATCGTCTCGGGGGACGCATGCGCGAGGTCGACGATCATCCCGAGGCGATTCATCTCGCGCACGACCTCGCGGCCGAAGTCGGTGAGGCCGTGATGCTTCGGCTCGTCCTGCGCGGCATCGGCCCACGCGAGCGTCTGGTTGTGCACGAGCGCCATCGAGCGGACGCCGAGGTCGTAGTAAGCGCGGAGCGCGCCCAGGGAGTTCTCGATCGCGTGGCCGCCTTCCATCTCGAGGAGCGAGCCGATCTTGCCGGCGGCGTGGGCCCGCACGATGTCCTCGGCGCTCGTGCAGAGGGCGAGATCGTCCGGATACTTGGCGATCAGGCGCCGCGCGAGATCGATCTGCTCGAGCTGCATCCGCGCGAAGCGGCCGTCCTTGAGGTCGCCGGGCACGTAGACCGAAAAGAGCTGCGCCCCGACGCCGCCGGCACGGAGCTTCGGGATGTCGGTGTCCCCCGGCCCCGGCTTCGTCAGATCGACCGCGTCGAGGTCCATCGGCGCCGACTTCCGCTCGTGGATCGCCCACGGGAGGTCGTTGTGGCCGTCGACGAGGATCGCGGTCTTGAGGAGGGTGCGCGCATGGTCGAGCGCCGCGTCGGCGAGCGCCACGGACGAGACGGACGCCGCCAGGATCAAGCTCACGATCCTCATCGCTTCCGCCCCCACGCGAAGTACGGGAGCGGCAAGATCGCCGCGACCGCGGTGAACGCCCACACCTCCCATCCCGAGCCCCACATCAAGATCACCACGACGACGAGACCGACGCACGCGACGGTGGCGGCGCGGGCCCTCTGCGCCGGGCGGAAGCGCTCGGGCGCCTTGCGCACCAGGACGACGAGCGCCAAGCACGTCATCGCGATCGCGACGAGCGCGGTCGCCGTCGAGGCGAGCGCGACGAAGTTGTAGGCCTGGAGGAGCGTATGGGAGAAATACGTCGATGCGAGGAGTGCCGTGAGGAGGCTCGACACCGCGAGCGACCGCACCGGAGCCCCTGTCCTGGGGCTGATGCGTCCCAAGAACGCCGGGAAGTAACCGTCGCGGGCGGCGGCCTGCGGCAGGCGTCCCGCGACGAGGATCCAGCCGTTGAGAACCCCCGCGACCGAGACGAGCGCGGCGATCGTCACGAACGTCTCCCCCGCCGGCCCCAGGACCTGGCGCGCGGCGATCGCGATCGGTGACGGGCTTCCCGCGATCTCGGACGACGGCAGCGCCATCGCGACGGTGAGCGCCACGCCGGCGTAGAGGAGCGCGGCGAGCCCGAACCCGAAGGAGATCGCGCGGCGAATCGTCCGCTTCGCGTCGGTCATCTCCTCGGCGGGGACGGTCGCCGTCTCCGCACCGAGGAACGGCCACGCGACGAGCGCGATCGCGGGGAAGAGCGCGCCCCACCCCTTCGGCGCGAACGGGACGAGGTTGGCCGCCGAGGCGTGCGGGACGAGCAGGATCGCCAGCACGACGAGCGGGACTACCTTGAGGATCGTCGTGATGGTCTGTACGGCGCCGCCCGCGACGACCCCACGGACGTTGACGAGCGTCAGCGCCCAGAGGAGCGCCTGCGCGAGCGCGAACGCCGGGAGCGGATCGCGGAACGCGGGCACGAACACCGCCGCGTAGCCGACGAACGCCGTGATGAACGCCGCGTTCCCGACGACGCACGAGATCCAGTACAGCGTCGAGGTGATCGCGCCCGCGAGCGGGCCGAACGCCGCGGCAGCGTACGCCTGGAGCCCGCCCTGCACCGGATACGCCTCGGCCAGATCCGAGTAGACCGCGTTCAGGCAGAGGTACCCCGCGGCGACGATCGGCCACGCGAGGAGCGACAGAGGCCCCGCCGCATCGGCGAGCGACGCGGGGATGACGTAGATCCCCGAGCCGACGATGTTCCCCGTGACGAGCGCCACGGAGGCGGAGAGACCGAGCCCCCGGACGAGTCTCCCCTCCTCGCGATCGCGCATCGGCGCATTCTAAGGCGCGATAAGCTACCGCCGATGCCCAACCTGATGCTTCTCTTCGCCGGGCTCTGGCTCGCGGTCTCGTCGCCGCACCCCCGCGCCCGCGACCTCGGCGTTCCCTTCGACGGCACGCCGGGACCGTTGAACGCGATCACCGATGTCGCCGGTGTCGAGATCGGCGAGACGACGCTGATCCGGAGCGACGGGCCCCTCTCGGTCCGCACAGGAGTCACCGCGATCCTTCCGCGCGGGAAGGCGAGCCGCGACATGGTCATGGCCGGCTGGTTTCCCTTGAACGGCAACGGCGAGCTGACCGGCACCGCGTGGCTCGACGACTCGGGGTTCTTGAACGGGCCGATCATGCTCACGAACACGCACAGCGTGGGAACAGTCCGCGACGCCGTGATCGCCTGGCGCACGCGGCAGAAGTCTCCGGACGCCGAGGACTACTGGTGGTCGCTGCCGGTCGTCGGCGAGACCGACGACAGCTTCTTGAACGACATGAACGGGTTCCACGTCAAGGCGCCGGACGTCTTCCATGCGATCGAGACCGCCGCGCCGGGTCCGGTCGCGGAGGGGAGCGTCGGCGGCGGCACGGGAACCGTCTGCTTTGAGTTCAAGGGCGGGATCGGCACGGCGTCGCGGCGCGTGAAGGCGGGCGGCGGGTCGTACACCGTCGGCGTGCTCCTCCAGTGCAATTGCGGGCTGCGCCCGCAGCTCACGATCGCAGGCGTGCCGGTCGGTCGCGAGATCCCCGAGAGCCCCGCCTACGAGCACGAGGCGGGCTCGATCCTCGTCGTCCTCGCGACCGACGCGCCGCTCCTCCCGCAGCAGCTCAAGCGGCTCGCGCGCCGCGGCGCCATGGGACTCGCACGCACCGGCAGTATCAGCGGCAACGGCTCGGGAGATCTCTTCATCGCTTTCACGACGGCGAACGTCGCCGATCGCTCGAGCGGTGCTCCCCTCACGGCGAAGTACCTCCCGAACGGCGAGCTCGACCCGCTCTTCGCGGCCGCGGCGCAGGCGACGGAGGAGGCGGTCGTCAACGCGCTCGTCGCCGCGGACACGATGAAGGGGCAGGGCGGCCACGTCGCAATCGGCCTCGACCACGACAAGCTGAAGGCGGCGCTGGCGAAGTACCGCAGGTGAGAGCGTTCCTCGATCGCGCCTGCGCGCGGCGCCCCGAGGCACCGTTCCTCCGTTTCCGCGGCAGCACGTGGAGCTACGCCGATCTCCGCGCGATCACGGACGGCGTCGCCGCGGAGCTGCTCGCGCTCGGCTTCGCACCCGGCGACCGGCTCGCCATGCGCCTCCCGACGTCACCGGCGCACGTCTTCCTCTGGCTTGCGACGGCGAAGGCGGGGATCGTCTCGTGCCCGATCGCGGTCGATCTCGCCCCGCCGGAGGTCGAAGCCACGCTCGCGCATCTCGATCCACGGGGAAGCATCGATCCGTCGGGGACACTGACGATCGGCGGGACGCGCGCCGGCACGCTTGACGCGCTGCTGGCCTCTCGGCGCACCCTCGCAAGCGTCGAGCCGGATGGGATCGCGACGATCCTCACGACGTCGGGGACGACCGGAGCGCCGAAGGCGGCGATGCTTTCGCACCGGATGGCGGTGCTCACCGGCGAGGGTTTCACGACGTGGCTCGGCCTCGGCGAGGGCGACCGGCTCTTCACCTGCCTACCGCTCTCGCACGTCAACGCGCGCTTCTACTCGTGCCTCGGCGCGATCGCCGCCGGCGCGTCCCTCGCCGTCGAAGAGCGATTCTCCGCCTCACGCTTCTGGGCCTGGATGAAGGAGAGCGGCGCCACGGAGGTCAACGTAATCGGCGCGATGCTCAGGATCCTCCTCGAGCGCGAGCCGTCACCTGAGGACCGCGATCACGGCCTCCGGCTCGTCTACGGAGCGCTCGCGCTCGGAGAGCGCGACCACCTCGCGTTCGAGCGCCGCTTCGGCGTGAAGCTCGTGATCGGCTACGGGCTCACGGAGAGCACGTTCGGCTTCATTCATCCGCAGGGCCGGCCGTGCGACCTCGCGTCGATGGGCGAGCCCCGCGGCGGCACCGAGGTCAAGCTCGTCGACGGCGAGATCTGGCTCAGAAACCCAGCGACCTTCTCCGGCTACTTCCGCGACGACGCGGCGACGCGCGAGGCGGTGACGGACGAGGGCTGGCTCAAGACGGGCGATCTCGCGACGGTGGACGCACGCGGCGCCTACACCTTCGCCGGACGCAAGAAGCTCGTCATCCGGCGCCGCGGCGAGAACTTGACGCCCGCCGAGGTCGAATCGGTCCTCGAGCGCCACCCGGCGATTCTCGAGGCTGCGGTCGTCGGCGTCCCGTCCCCCGTCGGCGAGGACGACGTCCAGGCGTGCATCGTCTTCCGTCCCGGTCTTCGCGCCGGCGAGGAGGAGCTCGCCGCGCACTGCGCCACGCATCTCGCGCCGTTCAAGGTGCCGACGCGGTGGCGCGTGATGGATGCGCTGCCGCGCACGCCGACACAGCGCATCGCCTATCACCTGCTGCGCGGAAGCTAGGGGGCGAGCGCGATGCCCGGCGCGGCCGCCTTGCTTGCCGCCGACCAGAACTGCCTGAGTTCGGCGAACGCCGCCGGCTCGAACCGCGTGCGGCTCAGGGTCGCGGTCCAGACGCCGTTCACCGATCCGCCTGAGCGGCCGAAGGTGCTCTCGACCGCCCATCCGTCTCCCGCGAGCTTCTGTGCCGTGGGAATCGACGCGGCGTCGGGCAGGCCCTTCACCGTCGTCTCGCGGCGCAGCTCGACCGGGTAGGGATAGAGCACCGGCAGCGTGCGACGAGTCAACGGCACGCGGTCGATGTCGTACGTGGCCCCCGGAAAGAGCCAGTAGGCGTTCTCCTGGAGCGACGGCGCCCCGGAGGGGAGCGCGAGGCTGATCGTCTCGACGAAGGCGCCGTCCTTGTCCTCCGCCGTCACCGCGTAGTCCTTCACCTCCGCACCGGGCCACGCCTTGCGGATCTCCGACTCGGCGGCCTCCCGGCGGTCCTTGAAGGACCTCGCGTTGCGGTCGCGCTCGCGTTCGGCAGGGCCCCCGTAGAACCGCGACACGCGCGTGACGGCCACCGAATGGCCGGCGTCGATCGTGACCGTGTCGGTGCGCATGATGCGATGCCAGTCCGGCTTCGCCGCGGGGAGCGTGACGAGAACGCCCTTTCCGTCGACGACGAGGAGTCCCGTCTTCCCCGCGAGATTGTCGGGAAGCGTCCCCGGCCACGCCCGCTCGTCGGTCGCGTCGAGGACGAGGAGAGTGCCCGCGGGCGGCGCCTCCACGATTCCGGAGGCGATCTCCGGCGGAACGGCGGCGTCCTTCGGCCATGCGACGGCGATGACGAAATGATCGAACGATCCGAGCGCGGGGACGTCGGGAGCGACGGTGTACGGGTTCGTCGCGTGGATCAGGACCGGGTACGACGCGTAGCCCGCGACGGCGAGCGCCGCGCGCAGGAGCGTCCCCTTGTCCTTGCAGTCGCCGTAGAGCCCCTTGAGCACGTCGGCGGCGAAGTGCGGCTGGTAGCCGCCGATCCCCACCTCGCGCGCCACGTAGCGCACACGGTCGCGCACGAGGAGCGTGACCGCGCGGATGCGATCGAGCGGCGCCGGACCGGCTTGCGCCAGGGCCTTCTCGACCGCCGCTTTGATGTCGTCGCTCGCGGCGTCCCGGCCGCTCGCGAGCTGCTGATACCAGCCGCCGACGGCGCTCCAGTCGGCGAACGCCGGGCTCGACGCTGTCGTGCCGCTCGGCGGCACGAACGCAAGAACGAGGCGAGGCCCGAGGTCGGTGGGAACGGGGGCGAGCGCGTCCTCACGCTGCGGCATGAGATCGCGCTGCTCGAACGTGAAGACGTTCCCGTCGCGCGCCGGTGCGGGGCCGGCCGCCGGAAGCCACGAGTGCTTGAGCCCCCAGCCCGCCGGCAGCTCGACGGAGTAGCGTGCGAGCGCGATCGGCGAGCCGTCGTAGAACGACTCGACGTCGGTGAGCGCGTAGGGATGGCTCTCGGCTTCGAACTCGTAGATGAGGAGGCTCCCCCGCTTGATCCCCTCGAGGGCGACGACGCGCGCCTTCGCGTCGGTCAGGAATTCTTGCGAGAGCGTCAGGTCGATCGCGCCGCCGGTGTTGCGCTCGGCGTGCTCGCCGGGCGGCACGTGCCAGCCCTTCGACTTCTTGACCTTCGTCGTGTCGTCGAAGGCGAACGATCCGAAGGTGCGATCGTCGACGCGGTTGCTCAGAACCTGGATCACCTTTCGCCGCCGCACGCGCCATGTCGTGCCGTCGGGCGACACGACGATGCTCGTCTCGAGGAGGAGCGTACGTTGCGGCCAGTCGGGCACGCCGTCGGGCAACGCGGGAGCGGGCACGGTCACGGCCTTCGCCCAGTCGGGGATCCCCGCGTCGGCCCTGAACGCGAGGCCGAGGACGCATGCGGCGAGGAAGAGTCGTCTCACGGCTTCCCCCCTTGGCGCTCGAACGCGAGCATCGTCTGATCGGCCTTGCGGACGCTCGCGAAGTACGCGCGGAGGCCGTCGTACTCGGGCGGCTTCGCGATGAGGACGGTCAGGGCGAACGCGCGATCGACGTGATAACCGGTCGCGGTCTTCGTGACGGAGAGCTGATAGCGGCCGTACTGCGAGTCGAGCGTCACCGGCGCCGGCGGATCCTTCGGGACGAAGCCGTGCGGCGCCTCCACGTCGATCGCGAGGATGTCGAGCTTCGGATAGTCGAAGATGATCGGGTGAACCCGCTTCGCGGCGGGAAAGTCGGGAGTCTCCGGCCACCACGGGCCGCTCATCGGGAGGCTGTAGCGCGCGATCGCGCCGTCGAGATTCGTGTCGGACATCTCGAGGTCGCAGGCGATCTGGAACGGTCCGGAAGCCTCGGTGAGACCCGGCAGCTCCGCCGCGGTCACCTCGCTGCGGCCCTCGGCGCCGCAGATCTCGTCGAGCTTCTCCTTCCTCTCGCGCGTGTCGAGGTCGCGCAGCCAGATCCGGAAGCCGGTGCCGTAGGCGCCGATCGCGGTCCGCGACCACTGGGCGACCATCGATTCGTTGTCGTCCGAGAACTTCAGCTTGACGTGCGTGTCCGCGCGGTTCAGCGCCGGCGACGTCGGCGGGATGAGCACCGAGCCGCTGCCCTTCGGCGTGCAGAGGAGCGCATTCGCGCCGGTCGCGCGCCAGGGCACCTCGCCGTAAGGGAGGGTCGAGCCGGCATCGACGAAGACGAGCTTGCCGTCCGGCTCGCCGGGGGCGCGAACGGCGACGAACGAGTAGCCGAACTGCTCGAACGTCTTGAGCGCCTTGTTCCAGTACCGGTCGGTCCGGTCGACCGCGAAGACCACGTCCGCCTCGGCGCCGAGCGCGCGCGCCATCCCCGCGAAGAGGTAGTCGAGCTGGCGCGGCGATCCTTCCTTCGCCCTGAGGACCGTCTTGGCGTTGTACGCGTCGTTGTTTTTGCGGTCCTCCGCCTCTGCCTCCTCGGCGCTCTTGAGGAGCGTGTTCTTCACGTTCGCGCCGATCCAGTCGTACGCGGCGCGGAGCTTGTCTTCGAGCGGCGCCGACTGAGGGAGCTTCAAGCCTTCGAGCACCTCGCGGATCGCGCCGCCGTTGCCGATGAACGACTTGAGCTGGGTCTCCATCCGCTTGGCGCGCAGGTCCCAGTACTCCTGCGCCGTCGGATCGGCGGTCGTGTAGTAGAAGATCACGGAGGCGCGCGCCTCGTGGTCCGGGGGCATCTTCGGCTCGATGGGGACCGTGTCCAGGTCGTGGCCGGTCACGAGGACCGAGCCGGAGTCGTGCTTGGCGCCGATGGGGAGCCCCTCCGCGCGCGACAGCACGTACGCGGCCGGATAGTACTTGCTCGGCACCCAGCGGTAGCGGAACGCGCGTACCGGCCAGTCGGTCTGGAGGAAGACGTGCGTCATCTGCTGGAACCCGTCCTGCTCGATGAGGTAGCCGTAGTCGATGACGCAGCCCGGCACGACCCCCGGGAGCGAGCCGCGAAGCTCGCGGAAGTCAGCGCTGCTCGTCTTTGCCACCGACTGGCTCTTCAGCTCGTCCTCGCGCAGCTCGAGGACGTTCCCGTCCGGCAGGATCGTGCGCCCCCACCACTTCTTCAGGCTCGAGTTCCCCTTCTCGAACGGGATCGCCACGTCGGCGAGGCCCCGTCCCTCGGCGGAGAGGATCTTCGCGCGGACGTGCCGGCCGATCTGCGAGTTGGTGCCGTGATTGTCGTCGCGCTCGGTCTCGTCGATCAGGATGACCCCGTGCTGGATCCCCTTCGCCGGATCGGCGGCGATCTCTTTCTCGGGCCCCGACATCGCGATGGAACCGGGGCTGATCTCGATGTCGGTGGTCGTTCCTGCGAACGAAGGCAACGCCGTCACCAGGACGGCGAAGAGGACGGCGGCGGCTTTCATGACCCCCCCCTTCAGGACAGCGCGCCGATCAGCTCCGACACCGTACCGAGTCCCCCTGCGAGATCGTTCTCCTCGATGCACAGAGGAGGCGCGACGAAGACGAAGTTCCAGCGCGTGGACAAATGGATACCACGAGCCAGGGCGTCGTGCGCCAGTTTCTTCGCGACATGTTCGGTCGTGAGGCCCGAGAGCTCGATGACCCCGTAGAGGCCGAGGCTGCGGACGTCGCCGACGGCCCCGTGCTTCGCAATCGCCGCGAGGCGCTCGGCGAGGAAGAGGTCGAGGCGGTCGGACCGCTCGACGAGCCCTTCCTCCTTCATCACCTCGAGGGTCGCGAGCCCGGCCGCGAGCGAGACGGGGTGCGCTGCGTGGGTGAGACCCGTGACCAGGGGATTCTTCTCGAAGTGCGCCGCGATCCGCTCGCTCACCGCGACGGCCCCGAGTGGTGCGTGGCCGCTCGTGATCGCCTTCCCCATCGTGATCATGTCGGGCGTCACGCCCCAGCGCTCGAACGCGAACCACCGCCCGGTGCGGCCGAACCCGGTGAGCACCTCGTCGAAGATCAGGAGGATCCCGTGGCGGTCGCAGATCTCGCGCAGGCGCGGCAGATACTCGGGAGGTCCCCAGAAGGCGCCGTTCGTGCCCACGACCGGCTCGACGAGGACCGCGGCGATCGTGCCGGGCCCTTCCGCGCGGATCACCTCGTCGACGTGGTCGATGCACGGCCGCCGGCATGTGTCGGGCGTCCAGCCGAACGGGCAGCGGTAGCAGTAGGGGTCGAGGACGCGCACGACCCCGGGTATCACCGGCTCGAACGGGAGGCGGCGCGGGTCGCCGGTCGCCGCGAGCGCGCCGAGCGTCGCGCCGTGGTAGCTGCGGTGGCGGGTCACGATCTTCGGCCGGCCGGTGACGAGGCGCGCGATCTTGATCGCGTGCTCGTTCGCGTCGGCGCCGCCGAGCGTGAAGAGGAACTTGCCGAGACCGTCGGGCACGACGGAGGCGAGCGCTTCTCCGTACCGGCCGCGGATCTCCGTCGCCATCGCGGGACCTGCGGCGGGCAGCGTCGCCGCCTGCGCCGCGATCGCCGCGGCGATCTTCGGGTGGTGGAGCGCCGCGGAGGCGTTCATCACGAGCGACGCGAGATCGAGGATGCGGCGGCCCTTCCCGTCCGTGAAGTGCGCCCGCTCCGCGGAGACGATCTCGATCGGATCGAGCCCGCCCTGCGCCGACCAGGTGAAGAGTGTGTGGCGGAGGCTCTTCTCCGCCCCGGTCATCGCACGATCGTCCGGCTCTGCTCGCGGAGGAACTGCTGCACGTACCAGGGGCCGCAGCCGCCCTTGCCGGTCGAGCCGGACGCCTTCCAGCCGCAGAACGACTGAACGCCCGGCCACGCGCCGGTCGTGGCGCCGGTGCGGCGGTTCGCGTAGACGACGCCGGCCTCGATCCTGTCGAAGAACGTCTTGACCTCGTCCTCGTCCTCGCTGAAGACGCCGGCGGTGAGGCCGTACTCGGTGTCGTTCGCGCGCATGATCGCCTCGTCGAGCGTGCCGAACGAGTCGACGGCGAGGAACGGCACGAACAGCTCGTCGCGCCAGAGGCGGTGGCTGCCGTGGAGGCGCTCGGCGACGACCGGGGCGACGAAGTGGCCGCGCGCGAGGGCGGGATCTTGGGGGATCTTCCCTTCGAAAACGAGGTGCCCGTCGCGCCGGGCCTCGGCGACCGCGGCGGCGTGCGTCGCCTTCGCCTTCGCCGTGATGACCGGTCCCATGTAGGTGCCGCGGTGCGTCGGATCGCCGACCGCCAGCGTCTTCGCAACCTCGACGAGACGCTCGAGGAACTCGCCGTGAACCTCGCGAGCGACGAACGCGCGCGAGCAGGCGCTGCACTTCTGGCCGCCGTACCCGAACGCGGAGCGCGCGATCCCCTCCGCGGCCTTCTGGAGATCGGCGCGGCGCGTCACGATCGCGGGGTTCTTGCCGCCCATCTCGACGATGACCGGCTTGGGCCACCTCTTCGAGAAGCGCCGGTGGAGGTCGAGCCCGACCTCCTTCGACCCGGTGAACACGATGCCGTCGAAGCGATCGCCCTGGAACGCCTCGCCGAGCGCACCGCCCTTCCCCGTGATGAATTGGAACGCGCCTGCCGGAACGCCGGCGCCGGTCAAGATCTCGTAGAGGCGGAGGCCGGTGAGCGG
The DNA here is from genome assembly GCA_036275915.1 of Candidatus Polarisedimenticolaceae bacterium. Taxonomy (NCBI): domain Bacteria; kingdom Pseudomonadati; phylum Acidobacteriota; class Candidatus Polarisedimenticolia; order Candidatus Polarisedimenticolales; family Candidatus Polarisedimenticolaceae; species Candidatus Polarisedimenticolaceae bacterium. Next base: position 744,132 of record DASUCV010000004.1, read on the forward strand.
AGCGTCGGACGACGGCTTGAACACGACCGTGTTGCCGGCGACGAGCGCGCCGCCCGCCATGCCGGCCGCGAGGGCGAGCGGGAAGTTGAACGGCGCGACGACGGCGAAGACGCCGTGCGGCCTCAGCACCGAGCGCGTGTCCTCGCCGGGGAGCAGGCGGTCGAGCGGCTTCTCGAACCCGTTGGCCTCCTCCATCTGCGCGGCGTAATAGCGGAAGAGGTCCGCGGCCTCTTCCGCGTCGCCCATCGCCTCGAGACGGTTCTTGCCGACCTCGAGGCTCATGAGCGCGGCCAGCTCGCTCCGCCGCGCCGAGATCGTCTCGGCGGCCGCGCGCAGGATCGCGACACGCTCGGGCCACGGGCGCGATCCCCAGTCGAGGAACGCGCGGCGCGCCCCGGTGATCGCATCGCCCACATCCTCCGCCGTCGCGGACGCGAACCGGCCGACGACGAGCGACGCGTCGCCCGGCGAGAGATCGTCGAACGCTGCGCGGCCCTCGCCGCGCGCGCTTCCGTCGATGAAGAACGGGTGCGTCGCGCCGAGCGTGCGCCTCACGCGCTGGACGGCGGCATCGTAGGCGGCGTTCGCCTCGTCGTTGCCGGCGAGCGTGACGTAGGTGACCTTCGATGCGGGAGGCGAAGCGCCCATGGCGGTGAGGGTAACATGCGCGCTTTCGCGTTGGAGGCCGCCCGATGCCGCTCGCCGCTCTCGTCCTCGCCGCCGCCCTCGCCGCCGCGTCGCGGCGCCCGATGACCCCCGAGGACACCTATCACCTGAAGGGTGTCTCCGCGCTCGAGGTCTCGCCGGACGGGAAGAAGATCGCCTACACGCTCGAGATCACCGACCGCGAGAGCGACGCGTTCAAGGACGAGCTGTGGATCGCCGATGCTTCGGGGAGCGGGGCGAAGCGTCTCTGCCGCTCCGAGGACTCGTGCTCCGATCCGAAGTTCTCACCGGACGGCTCGCGCCTCGCCTATCTCTCCGACCGCAAGGACGGCACGCAGCTCTGGGTCGCGAAGGTCGGCGAGGGGCGCGGCCGCGCCGTCACCGATATCGCCGAGTCGATCGGCGAGCTCGACTGGTCCCCCGACGGATCCAAGATCGTCTTCGAGAGGGACGACGCCTACGTGAGGAAGCGTCCGCCGGGCGCCCCCGCTCCCGCGACGAAGGGCGAGTCGTCCTCGCTCAGCGGCGCCGACGAGCGAAAAGAAGACACCGCTCCCTACGTCATCCATCGCACGCAGATCCAGCAGGACGGCGTCGGCTTCCTCGAGGACCGCTACACGCACCTCTGGGTCGTCTCGGTCTCCGGCGGGACGCCGAGGCAGATCACGCGCGGATCGCAGGACGACGGCGAGCCGCGCTGGTCGCCGACCGGCGAGTGGATCGCCTTCGTCTCGAACCGGAACGCCGACCCCGACGCGTCCGACGACACCGACATCTGGATCGTGAAACCGGACGGCGGCCCGGTGAAGCGCGTCAGCTCGAACGCGGGACCGGACGAGGCGCCGGTCTGGTCGCACAAGGGCGACCGGATCGCCTTCGTCGGCGCGATGCGCGCGAACGACGCCTATCAGACGAACCGCATCATGGTCGTCCCGGTCGAAGGCGGGCCGGCGTGCGATCTCTCGGCGGCGCTCGACAACTGGGTCGCCTCCGACGACTACGCGATCGGATCGGGAAAGCTCGCACGCCTCCTCTGGTCACCCGACGACGCGACGATCCACGCGGTCTTCGACCGGAAAGGCGCGACGTGGGTCGCGGCGATCCCGTCGGCCGGCGGCGAGTCGAAGGAGATCCTCGGCGGCTCGAAGGTCTACGGGCTCGTCCGCCGCGCCGGGCCACGCCTCTTCTTCACCGTCTCCACGACGACGTCGTTCGGCGAGCTGTGGACGGCGAACGTCGACGGCGCCGGCGCGCACGCGATCGTCCGGCCCAACGGTGAGCTGTTCGACGGACTCGAGCTGTCCGTCCCCTCGAAGCTCGAGGCGAAGAACAAGGCCGGCGACACGATCGACGCGTGGCTCTACCCGCCGCTCGATCTCGACCCGGCGAAGAAGTACCCGCTCGTCCTCTACGTTCACGGCGGGCCCCAGGGGTACGACGGCGAGTACTTCGACAGCGGCCTCGAGAACGAGATCTTCCCGGGTCACGGCTGGGCGGTGCTCCGCGTCAACTACCGCGGCAGCACGTCGTACGGCGAGGCCTTCTGCAAGGCGATCGAAGGCGACTGGCACAGCCGCGAGTTCGAAGACCTGATGGCCGCGCTCGACGCCGCAATCGCGAAGAACCCGTGGATCGACGGCACGCGCCTCGGTATCGGCGGCTGGTCGTACGGCGGGATCATGACGATCTGGACGGTCGCGCACACCGAGCGCTTCAAGGTCGGCGTCCCCGAGCGCTTCGAGATCGACTACCTCTCGTGCTACGGCACCGACCAGTGGCAAACTCAGTACGTCACCGAGTTCGGCAAGCCCTGGGAGAACGCCGACAAGTACCGCGCCGTCTCACCGGTCACCTTCATCACCCACATCAAGACGCCGCTCTTCCTGATCGCCGACGAGAAGGACGGCAACTGCCCCGTCTCCCAGGCGATGCAGTTCTACCAGCGCCTCCGCCTCATGGGGATGAAGACCGAGCTCGTCGTCTACCCCGACGAGTCGCACACGATGTCGATGCCGTCGCACTACGTCGACCGGCTCTACCGGCTCCTCGACTGGTTCGGGCGGTACCTGGACGCGAAGTAGCGCTCCCCGGTCAGAACTCGTACCGGATCCCGAACCGCGCGTAGCGGCCGACGTTGTAGGTCAGCGGCTCGCCGAAGCTCCCGTTGTCGCGGTCTTGCACCGACTGGATCTGCGTGTAGTTGAGCACGTTGAAGACATCCGCGATCACGCCCAGATTGCCCTTCTTGCCGAGCGGCGGCTTCCACTCGAGCCGGAGGTCGAGCTCATTGAACCCGGGGAGGCGCCGGTCGCCGCGCGGCTCGGCGAAGTAGCGGACCTTCGCGATTCCGTCCTGCGGGAATGCGTGGCACACGTCCGGCGTCGCCGGGTTGTTGTCGTCGTCGACGAGCAGGCACTGGCTCTTCTTCGTGTACGTGTCCCCGGTGTAGTACGTCCAGTTGCCCGAGAGCCACAGGTGCGGCCTCTCGAACGCGTACGTCCCCTGGATCTTGATCTGGTTCGTGGGGTCGTGCGTGAGATGCCCGTTCCAGTTGATCTTCGAGTTGGGTGTGTCGAGGAACGGGCTCGGTCCGGCGTCCTGCCCTCCGCTGTCCGACGCTCCGTCGAACCCGACGTTGTCGGTCGTTCCCGTCGTCTTCGAGTAGACGTAGGAGATCTGCCCCTGCCAGTTCTTCTTGAAGTTCTTCGTCAGCGTGAACATCGCGCCCTTGAAGGTGCGCGTGAGCCCCGAGGGATTCGTCACGAGCAGCGTGTCGGTGTCGAAGTTGTTCCAGTCGTACATCGTCACGGTTTGACCGGTCGAGACGAAGTTCCCCGCCGCGTCCTGGACGCCGACGTGTCCGGTCACCGGCGTGTAGTTCGGGTGCTGGGCGATCGTCTCGACGAACTGTTTCCACGTTCGATAGATGCCGGTGACCGAGAAGACCATGCCCATCGGCAGTCCTCGGTCGTAGCCGAGGACGACCTGATCCATGTACGGTTGTTTCAAGTTCGGATCGATCGCGTAGGTCTTCGTTCTCACGGGGAACGTCTGGACCGCCCCGCTGTCCCAGTCGATGACCTTCTGGCTGTCCTGGAACGCCCCGGGATCGACCCAGTAGTAGTACGTCGCGTGCAAGCCGGCGTAGTAGCGCCCGGCGTGGAACTTGAGGAGGTTCTGGTTGTCCCCGGTGATGTTCCACGCGAGGCCGAGCCGCGGCGCGATCCCCATGTACGCGTACACCTTGCCGAGCGTGGGCACGCGTCCCTGGTAGTAGTCGAGGCGCACGCCCGGGTTGATCGTCAGCCTCGGCGTGATCTGCCAGTCGTCCTGGGCGAATCCGCTGACCCGCTCGTTCGTCGCCTTCACGTCGTAGGCCGCGCCGTAGTAGTGCGCCGTGCCGTAGCCCCCGACGCCGGTGCCGGGATCGGTCCCGTAGTAGTTGTTGTAGATCCACTGGCCGGTCGGGTAGCCGTAGCGGCTGCGGAGCGTCGACCGCTCGACCTCCATCCCGAACTTGAAGTCGTGCGTCCCGCCCCAGTCGGCGACGTGCTGGGAGATCGACGCGTTGATCTGATTACGCCCGCGATCCGCCTTGTACCAGTAATACGAGTTTTGGCTGTAGAGTCCGGTGATCCCGTCGTAGAGCCCGGGCTGGCCGTAGCCCACGGTCGGGTCGAGGTAGTAGTAGCCCTCGTACCCCTGGAAGGTGACGTCCAGGATCGTGTTGTTCGTGAGCACCGACTTCCAGGCGACGTTCCAGACCCATTCGGGAGCCGTCTCGTGGACGGTCGCCTCCTCGGGGGTGATGAGATCGCCGCCGCGATTCTTGACGTCGTAGTAGTCCCACTCGACCCACGCGTCGAAGTTGTTGTTCGCGTTGATCTGCCAGCTGATCTTCCCGAATCCGCGGGGTGACTTGGTGGTGATGTCCGGTCCGCCGTTGTTCGTCACCTCGTTGAAGTACTGGCCGGAGATGTACCACCAGAGCTTGTCCTTGACGAACGGCCCCCCGAAGTTGGCCGTCGTGTTGAGGTACTTCGCCTCGGTCGGGTTCGCTCCGGCCGGGGCGTTGTTCGACCACGCCAGGTTGTCGTCGGTGTAGTAGGCGTCGACGAGGCCGTGGAAGAGGTTGCTTCCGGACTTCGTCGTGCTGTTGAACATCACGCCGGTGAAGCCGCCGTACTCGGCCGGGGCGCCGAGCCCCGCCAGCTCGACCTGGTCGATGATGTTGAAGTTCACGAACGACCACGCCGAGCCGGCCTCGGGATCCGAGGTGTCGACGCCGTCGATGTTCCAGGCGACCCCGGTGTCGGAGGCGCCGCCATAGGCGACCGTATTGTTGATGCCGGGTGCGAGGTTCAAAGCGTCGGGCTGGAATTGGCTCGCGGGGATGTTCGCGAGAACCTCGTTCGACAGGATGCTCTTCGTCTCGGGGCTCGTCACGTCGATGTTCGGCGGCTCGCCGGTCACCGTCACCGTCTCCTGGCCCGCGAACGGCGTGAGATCGAGGTGAAGGTCGAGTGTTCCGCCGACCTGGATCCGGACATCCTCCCGCTTGAGCGTCTTGTAGCCGGCCATGACGACCGTGACCGTGTACATGCCCGGTGCGATCTCGGGGAACCGGAACCCGCCCTTCGCGTCGGTCGCCGTCGATCGCGCGCCGCCGATGAGCTGGGGGCTCTCGATCGTGACCGCGGCGCCGATGATGGCGCCGCCGTCTTGGCCGCGCACCATTCCCGTGATGGCCGAAGTAGTCTTGCTCTGAGCGAAAGCGCCCGCGTGCATCGCGAAGAGCAAGCACGCGACGGCGGCGAGCCGTACGGCATGGGTCAGTCTCATCGTCTCCTCCCGGTCGTGACCGGACCGTAACATCGGGCGGATCGATGAGACAACAGGAATTTGCGTTTCGACGTCGATGGGTTACGCCGACACGCGCCTTCTACAATGGGTCGATGCGCCCTCCAGGTCGCGACCTTGGTCCGCAGCGCCGTCCCCGATGGCCGGTGCTGCTGCTCCTCTCACTTGTTATCTACGCATGCGGAGAGCGCCGGACGGGGCTCGGCGCATTGCCGCGCGGCATCCATGCCGCGAACCTGAACCTCGTCGTCGTCACACTCGACACGACGCGGGCCGATCGCATCGGGTGCTACGGCGCCAAAAATGTGGCCACGCCGCACCTCGACGCCCTGGCGAAAGACGGTGTGCGGTTCACGCGCGCGGTCTCGCCGATGCCGCTGACCTTGCCGGCGCACTGCACGATCTTCACCGGGCTCCTCCCCGGCGCGCACGGCGTCCGCGACAACGGCGGGTTCAAGCTGTCGCCGGAGCACGTCACCCTCGCGGAGGTGCTCGAGGAGCGCGGGTTCGCGACCGGCGGGTTCGTCTCGGCGTTCGTGCTCGATCATCGCTGGGGGATCGCGCAGGGGTTCGACACCTACTTCGACGACTTCGACCTGAAGCAGCAGGAGAAGCTGTCGATGGGCGACATCCAGCGGCCGGGGAACGAGACGGTCGACCATGCCGTCGCGTGGCTGCGGACGGTCAAAGACAAGCGCTTCTTCGCCTGGATCCACCTCTACGACCCGCACGCGCCGTATGCGCCGCCGGAGCCCTATCGATCGCAGTACCGCGATCGCCCGTACGACGGCGAGATCGCGTGGACCGATGAGCTCGTCGGACGGATCTTGGCGTCGCTCCGCGATCTCGGCGTCGCCGACCGCACCGTCGTCGCGGTGCTCGCCGATCACGGCGAGAGCCTCGGCGAGCACGGCGAGCACGGCCACGGCTACTTCGTCTACGAGCAGGTGACGCACATCCCGCTCCTGTTGGTGACGCCGTACTCCGGCACGCGCGGCAAGGTCGTCGACGCGGTCGTGAAGTCGATCGACCTGGCGCCGACGCTCCTCGACCTGCTCGGCGTCGCCGGGGTGACGCTCGGGACCGGCTCGAGCGCGGTGCCGCTCGTCACAGGCGCGTCGGCGGCGGGAGGCGACGGGTACAGCGAGTCGTTCTACGCGCGCCTCCACTACGGCTGGAGCGAGCTGCGCGCGGTGCGCACGAAGCGGTGGCACTTCATCGAGGCGCCGAAGGCGGAGCTGTACGACCTCGACGCCGACCCGGGCGAGACGACGAACGTGGCATCAAGGGAGCTCGACGTCATCGACCGCCTGCGTGGATCGCTCGGCGAGTTCGAGAAGGAGTCGATCGCGAAGCTCGCCGCGGCGGCGCCGGTCGAGGAGGACGAGGAGACGCTCAAGAAGCTCGCTTCGCTCGGCTACGTCGGCGGCACGACCGACACGTCGGGCAAGTCGTGGCGCGATCTCCCCGATCCGAAGGATCGCCTCCCCGTCTACGACGACATGAACCACGTGCGCGAGCTGGTCAAGGACGGGAAGGAAGCCGAGGCGGTGCCGATCCTCCAGGCGATCCTCGCGAAGGCGCCCGAGGTCATCGACGCGTATTACACGCTCGGCAACTGCCTCGCGAAGGACCACAAGTTCACCGAGGCCGCGGCGTACTACAAGAAGACGCTCGAGCTGCGGCCCGACCACGATTACGCGATGATCGGCCTCGCCGACATGCTCGTCGCCGAGGGCAAGGTCGACGACGCGATCGCCGGGTACACGCACTTCCTGAGCCAGGATCCGAAGAACGCGCAGATCCTCTACCGTCTGGCGCAGGTGCAGCTCGACGACGGCCGCGATGCCGACGCCGCGGCGAACTTCAAGAAGACGCTCGACGCGGAGCCGCGAACGGCGCGCGCCGAGGTCGGCCTCGGTGTCGTGGCTTTCCACCAGGGGCGCTCGGACGAGGCGGCCCTCGGCCTGAAGAAGGCGCTCGCGATCGACCCGAAGGCGCGGTGGGCGCGCTACAACCTGGCGTTGATCGCGGAGGCACGGAAGGACGTGCAGGGGGCGATCGCGGGCTACCGCGCCGAGATCGCCGACTACCCGGACGCTTACAAGGCGCAGTTCAACCTGGGAATCCTCCTGGGGAAGTCGGGGGATCTCCCGGGCGCCGTCGCCGCGCTCCAGGCCTGCGTCACCCACGAGCCCAACTGGCCGATCGGCCGCTTCTACCTCGCCAAGGCGCTCATCTTGAGCGGTGACGTGCCTGGTGCCAAGGACCAAGCGCTCCGGGGTCTCGCAATCGACGACAAGTCGTCGTACGCCGCGGTCGGCCATTACGTCCTCGCCGACGTCTACAACCGCAGCGGCGATGCCGCCCTCGCGCGCTCCGAGATGAACAAGGCAGCGGCGCTGGACAGGAATTAAGGGGACAGCTACCGAATTCTCAAACTAACCACCCTTCGACTTTGGGTGAGAATTCGGTAGCTGTCCTCTTGATTTCAGAGCTTGGCGACGGCGGTCTTTCTCCGGAGCTGCAAGACGAGGGCGTCGGGATCGACGAGGACGCGCTCGGGCGCGAACGCGCAGTGGATCGTGACGTCCTTCGATTCGCCCTTCGCCAGGGTCACGGTCGCGCGCGCGTCCTTGTAGTCGTTCGAGGCCACGCCCTTGTCGTCGAAGCGCTCGGCCTTCGTCGCCGCCGCGATCTCGACCGGCATCGTCGCGGAACCCTTGTTCGTCACCTTCACGGTGACGTCCCAGCCGCCGTTCGCCTCGGTCTTCTTCGCGCCGTCGAGCGTGTACTCGGACACGACGACGTCGTTGAACCATTGTTGGATGAACGCGTCGTACGCCGCGGCGTCCGGTGCGTACGGGCGCAGGAACGCCGTCAGATCTTGCAGCACCGGATGATCGGGGTTGTCGTCGTACGCCGTCTGGAAATCGTGGAGGCCGTGGAGCAGATTGTCGCGCCCCATCTGCTGCTGGAGCATCCAGACGACCCAGCCCATCTTGTCGTAGGTCACGGTCGTGTCGCCGGGCTTCGAGCCGTCGATCTTCACCATCGGCTTCTCGGAGTCGACCTGCCGGCTCTCGCCGTAGCGCTCCTCGATGCGCTTGCAGAACTCGATGCGCGGGCCCACGCCCTTGACCTGCTCGGTCAGGAGGATCGTGGAGTAGTGCGACATCCCCTCCGAGAGCAGGTTGCCGCCGGGCCCCTTGCCGGGGAGGAGCAGGTTGCCCCACCACTGGTGTGCCGATTCGTGCGCGGCGATCGTGAACGGGGCGTCGCCGGTCTTCTCCTGCTGCGTCAAGAAGCCGATCGACTCCGAGAACGTGATGTCGGTCGCGAACCCCTGCGCGTACGTCGCGAGGCCGGGGAACTCCGACAGCTTCAGCTCCTGCCACGGATACTCGTGGAACCACTGCGCGTAGTACTTCCTCGCGCCGTTCAGCCCCGCCAGCAGCTCGTCGATGTTGTAGTCGTGGCCGGGATAGTAGTAGATCGCCGTCCCCTCGCCCTGTTTCACGGCCCACTTTCCGGCGACGACGTTGAACATCCGGACCTTGCGGTCGGTCTTCCAGACGGCGGTTCTCATGCCGTTCTCGACCTTGTCGGACTCGAGGATGCCGACCGAGTTGTAGCGATACTCCTCCGGCCCGGTGATCTCGATGCGCGCGGTGAACGCGGAGCCGCTGCCGAACGCCGGGTCGGTCTGGCCCACGTAGAAGTCGTCGGGGTAGACCTTGGTCTCATAGCGGTTCTTCTCTTCCTCGATTCCGATCCCCTCGTCGTAGCCGACCTCCGGCGCGAACGAGGGGCCGAACCCGGTGAGCACGACGCCGGCGGGGAAGATGAACTCGTCCGATCCGCCGCCGTTCTTCGTCGCACCCTTCGGGAAGGTCCCTTCATAGGCGAAACCGACGTCGATCGTCTCGCCGGGACCGAGCGGCTTCGGCGGCGTGAACGCGAAGAGCGACGTCCGGTTCTCCGGCTTGTACTCCTTCCCACCCATGGTCCACTTCGGCTCGGTCCAGTGGAAGCCGCCGGTGAGCGCGAACCGCGCGAGCGGCTTGTCGTGCGGGTTCGAGAGCGTGTAGCCGCCCTCGACCGCGAAATGGCGCTTCTCCGGATCGAGCTTGAGCTTCATCTTGAGGTCGACGATCTCGGGCTGCGGCGCGTCCTTCCACGTGGCGAGGTTCTGCTTCCAGTAATCGTGCGCCTTCTTCTTCGCGGCTTCGGATTCCTCGCCGCGTCCGATCATGACGCCCAAGGTCGACGCGAGGACGAGCGGCACGAGCGCATACGGCGAAAGGCTGAGCGCGCTCCCGAAGAGCGCCCGCGGCCGCAGGCGGTGGATGATCCGCACCGGATCCGCGTCGCGCCGCCCGTGGAACCTCACCGCGACGACGACGAAGAGCGCGGCGAGCGAGAGGACGAGCACCCGGTTCAGGACGATCGCCGTGCGATCCATCTGGTACGGGCCCATGTCGGTCCAGCGCAGGGCGCCCCAGAGATTCCAGTTGAAGACCCAGCTCATGTGGCCGCGGACCTGCGCCCACCCGCTCGCGGCGAGCGCGATGAGCCCGATGCCGTAGGTGGCGTAGCGGCTCTGCGTGATCGACACGGCCGCCATCACGAAGCAGCTCCAGACGAGGAACGTCGGGACGAGGAGGAGGCCCCACGTCAGCAGGAACGGAAAGATCGCGAGCGAGACCTTGCCTTGCACGAGGATGATGATCGCGGAGCCGATGAAGCAGCCGGCGAGAACCGCGATGCCGACGACGGCGTTCGCCACCGACTTGCCGAAGAGAACGGAGGCCGTCCTCACCGGCGTCGCGTCGAAGATCGCGGCGAGCCCCGTGTTCCTCTCCCTCTGGTGCGACTCGACCGTGTAGAAGAGGAGGAGGAAGGAGACGAGGAGGGTGAGCGTGTTCATCATGCGCACGGCGACCGTTCCCGGCGTCGCGAGCACGTACGTGCCGAACGGGCCGAGCGCGGTGAAGTTCGCGCCGATCGTCTGGATGAGGATGAGCGGGACGAAGAGGTAGAGACCGGGCGCGTGCGCCAGCTCCCTGAGCTCGGTGCGGGCGACCTCCATCGCCCCCTGCCAGAACCGCGGAGGCACCGTGCGCATCGCCAGCGCGCCCAGGGGCGCCGTCGCGATCTGCGGGCGCGCGAGTGCGGGCGGCGCCGAAGGGGCCGCGGCGACGAGGCGGCGCTTCTCGGCCGGCGAGACCTCGCCGCGCATCGTGCGTGCGAAGTGACGCTCGGCGAGGACGAACGAGAGGAGCGCGACGCCCAGCATCGCGGCGCGGCTGACCCAGAAGACCGCGTCGAACGGGATCGTCCCCTTGTTGTAGAAATCGACCCCGCGATCGACCTTGAGGTGGGTCTCGTTGAGCCAGCGGAACCCCGCCGGGTCGAGCGCCATCAGGAGCTTGTTCCACTTCGGGTCGAGCCACGTCGGCGACCAGTTCCACAGGAAGAACGCGCAGACCAGCAGCATGGCGACCGGGAGGACGAAGACGAGGATCGGCTTCCGCCACCGGAGCCCGACGGCGAACGAGGTGAAGGCGATGAAGAGGATCGTCGGCATCGCGAAGAGGAGGGCCGGGACGGTGTAGGCGACGACGGTGAACGGACCGCGGATCTCGTCGGCTTTCGCGTTCGGGAACCACTGATACGCCACGATCGCGAAGAGCTGCTGGATCGCGAGCACGGCGGCAAACGCCGCGATCACCGCGAGGAGCTTGCCCCACACGTATTCGTGCGGCGTGAGCGGGGTCGCGTGGAGGACCTCGCCGACCTTGCGCTCGTCGTCCTGGATGACGGCCATCCCGGCGCCCACCGCGACGAAGAATGTGTAGAAGAGCAACGTGATGACGCTCAGCGTGAACGCGATCGCGAATTCGGAGGTGATCCACGCCTTTCGGCCGCCTACCGACGCGTCGCCGCTGTCGATCCGCACGTTGCCGGTCGACAGGCCCCAGACGACGAGGATCATGATGACGACCAAGATCCATGTCAGCGGCCGCCGCGCGTGGAGCGCGAGATCGGTCTTGAAGACGAGCCAGAGCCGCCGGAAGCTCACGACAGGACCTCGTCCTTGAACCCCACTCCGGTCATGAGCACGAAATAGGCGTCCTCGAGGTTCGGCTCGACGGGCGCGAAGCCGTCCGGGGGCACACCGCCGCCGTTCTGGTAGACGCGCACCTGGTTCCGGCCCTCGACGAGGATCGACTGCGTCACGCGGTGCCGCTGGCCGATGTCGTCCAGATGCTCGCGCGAGTCGGCGACGCCCTGGTAGATGCGCCCCTGGATCAGCGAGCGCGCCTCGGCCGGGGTCGTGAGCGCGACGACGCGGCCGCCGCGGATCACGGCGAAGCGCGAGCAGAGGACGGAGACGTCCTCGACGATGTGCGTCGAAAGGATCACGATCCGGTCGGCCGCGAGCTCGGCGAGCAGGCGGTAGAAGCGGAAGCGCTCCTCGGGGTCGAGTCCCGCCGTCGGCTCGTCGACGATGATGAGCCGCGGGTTCCCGGCGATCGCCTGCGCGAGCCCGAGGCGCTGGCGCATCCCGCCCGAGTACCCCTTGACCTTCCGCTTCGCCGCGAACGAGAGGTTGACCCGGTCGAGGAGCTCCGCGACGAGCGCCTTCATCCCGCCCCGCGCCTCGACCCCCTTCAGCTCGAGGAGGTGCCGCAGCATCGCCTCGCCGGTGAGGTGCGGGTAGAAGCCGAATTCCTGCGGGAGGTACCCGAGGCGAGCCCACACGTGCTGCGGGTTCTCGGTGACCTCGACGCCGTCGAGCACGACGCTGCCCGACGTCGGCTCGAGGAGGCCGGCGACGATACGCATGAGGGTCGTCTTGCCGGCGCCGTTCGGTCCCAGGAGGCCGAACATCCCTCCCGAGATCGTGAGGCTCACTCCCTGGAGCGCGGCGACGGGACCCGGATAGACCTTGACGAGATCGCGGAGCTCGAGCATGTCGTGCCTCCCCTTCTTTCTTCCCCCGTGTAAACGGCCCGCCGGGGAGAAGGGTTTCGGCCCTTAGAATCCACGCCGTGGAAACGGCGGTCGCCACTTCCGGATTGCGGCGCATCTTCGGCGAGTTCGTCGCGGTGGACGGCATCGACCTCGCGGTGCCGCGCGGGTCGGTCTACGGCTTCCTCGGCCCCAACGGCGCCGGAAAATCGACCACGATCAAGTGTCTCACCGGCCTTCTCGCCCCGAGCGCCGGCTCGATCACCCTGCTCGGGATCGACCCCATCGCCGACCCGATCGCGGCCAAGCGGCAGGTCGGCGTCGTCCCCGAGGACCTCGCCCTCTTCGAGCAGCTGACCGCCGCGGAGACGCTCGCGTTCGTCGGCCAGGTCCACGGCCTCTCCGCCGACACGGTGAGGGAGCGCAGCCGCGAGCTGCTCGCGCTCATGGATCTCACCGACGCGTCGGGCCTGCTCGTCGCCGACTACTCGCACGGGATGCGGAAGAAGACCTCGCTCGCCGCGGCGCTCCTGCCCGCCCCGAAGCTCCTCTTCCTCGACGAGCCGTTCGAGGGCATCGACGCCGTCGCCAGCCGCCAGATCAAGAACCTCCTCCTCGACTACGTGAAGCACGGCGGGACGATCTTCCTGACGTCGCACATCCTCGAGGTCGTCGAGCGTCTGTGCGACCACATCGGCGTCATTCACCGCGGGCGCCTCGTCGCGCAGGGGCCGATCGACGCGCTGCGCGCGGGGACGGCGGGCGGCGAGACGCTGGAGGCGCTCTTCCTGCGCCTCGTCGACGCGCCGCGCGCGGACTCGGCGCACCTCGACTGGCTCGGCGGATGATCCGCTCGCTCCGCGCCTTCGCCTGGCTCCGCTGGCGCCTCTTCGTGAACGGCCTCAGGGGGCGCCGCCGCGATTCGCTCGAGCAGGTCTCCCGCGCGGCGCGACTGCTCGTGCTCGCGATCCTCGTCGTCGCCCTCCTCCCCGGCTCCATCCTGCTCGGCGTCCTCGCCTTCACCGGCGGCCGCGGCATGGCGCTCGGCGAGCCACACGCTGCCGCGCTCCTCATCGGGGCGCGGGGGGTCCTCGCGGTAGTCCTGATCGTCGTCCTCATCAGCCCGATCCTCCGCTTCGGCGGCGCGGCGCAATCGATGACGCGCCTCGCCCTCCTCCCGATCCCGAGGCGCGCGCTCTTCGTCACCGAGATCGCCAGCCACCTCGCCGATCCCTGGATCCTGGTCATCGTTCCCGCGCTGCTGTCGCTGCCGGCGGGCCTCGCGGCGGAGGGCGCGTTCCGCGCCGCGGCCTCGGCCCTCGTCCTCGGGATGCTCGCGCTCGTGGTCCTCGCCGCCGCCGGCAGCATGTCGGCGCTCCTCGGCGCCCTCGTCTTCCGCCACCGGCGCCTCGGGGAGATGGCGAGCGTCGGCCTCCTCGTCGGGATGACCCTCCTCGCCTACGTGCCGATCCTCCGCTCGCACGGCGCGGACGCGCTCGGCGCTCCGATCAGGCTCGACCTCGAGGCGCACCCCTGGCTCGCCGCGATGCCGTGGGAGCTCTACGCGCGCGGCTTGGAGGCCGGGCTCGAGCGCGTGCCGTGGGGGACCCTTGCGGGTCTCGCCGCCACCGCCGCCGTCTTCACGCTCGCGGGCGCTCTCGCGTTTGCGCGGATCATGAGCGCCCCCGGCGACCGGCGCTCCCGGGCGAAACGCCGCGAGGAGCGCCTCCGGCGGATCCCCGGGTTGTCTCCGGCTTCCTCCGCGGTGGCGCGCGCGTTCTTCCGGCTCGTCACCCGCTCGGTCCGGGGACGCATCATCCTCTTCACGGCGCCGCTGCCTTCGTTCCTCTTCGGCTTCCTCTGGCGCGGGCGCTCGATGGGGCTCGTCGATCCCGCCTACACGGGGCTCCTCGTCGTCGCGGGCGCCGCCCTCCTCACCCTCATCTCGATGACGCCGTTCCAGTCCGACCAGTTCGCCGTCGATCGCGCGGGGCTGACCCTGACCTTCCTCACGCCGATCAGCGGGAACGAGATCGTCGTGGGCAAGGCGGCCGCCGCCCTGGGAGCCTTCGCGATGCCGGTCGCGGGCGGATTGACGATCGCGATCGTCCTCTACCCCCACGGATCCCCGGTCGTGTGGCTCGGGGCGATCCTCTGCGTGTTCGCGGCGTTCCTCGCGCAGTCGCCGGTCGCCGCGTTCATCGCCGCCGTCCTCCCGGCGCCGTTCGATCTCACGCGCCTGCGCGGCGGGAACCCGCACCCGCTCGCGTCGATCGTCACGTCCCTCGTCTCGGTGATCGCTTTCGCGGCGTGCGCCGGCGTCTTCACGAGCGCGCTCGCGCTCACCGGGTCGCGGTGGGGCGGTCTCGCGGCGGCGATCGCCGTGTTCGCCGCGGCGGCGGCGATCGCGCGCGCGGGCTGGCCGCTCGCGGGACGGGCGCTCGACGCGCGCCGCGAGAACCTCGCGATGATGGCCCAGGGCCGGTGAGCCGGAAGGCCGACCCGGTCGAGATCGCGTTCCACCGCGCCGTGCGCGGGCTCGTCCCCGACGGCGCGCCGCTCGTCGTCGCGGTCTCGGGGGGCGGAGACTCGGTGGCGCTCCTCCACCTCGTCGGCCCGTACGCCGCGCGACACGGCATCGCGGTGACCGTCGCTCACCTCGATCACGGCCTCAGGCGCGGGTCGGCCGCCGACCGGCGGTTCGTCGAGGCGCTCGCGGCGACGCTCCGTCTTCCCGTCGTTGCCGAGCGTTGTCTCGTGAAGGGCGAGAGGCGCCGCGACGAATCGCTCGAGGAGGCGGCGAGGCGTGTGCGCCGCGCGTTCCTGATGCGTGCGGCAGAGAGGAGCGGCGCCTCGCTCGTCGCGACCGGTCATACGCAGGACGACCAGGCCGAGACGATCCTCATGCGCTTCGCCCGCGGCGCTGGGCCCGCGGCGCTCGCGGCGATGGCGCCGTCCGGTCCCGGCCCGTTCGTCCGTCCCCTCCTCGGCCTCGAGCGCGCCGAGCTTCGCGCATGGCTCCGGAGGAGGCGACACGCCTACCGCGACGATCCGACGAACGACGACCTCGCCTTCGATCGCAATCGCGTGCGCCGCCTCGTCGTGCCGGCCCTCATGAAGGCGGTGAACCCCCAGGCCGCGCGGCATCTCGTCGAGGCCGCCGCGAGGCTCCGTTCCGACGCGGCGTTCCTCGATGCGCTCGCGCTCGAGCGGTTCGACGCGATCGCCACGCGCCGGGGCGGCCGTGTCGGAATCGACGCAGCCGGCCTCGCGTCGCTCCCTGGCCCGCTCGCCTCGCGGGTTGCCCGGCTCGCGCTGGTTGCCGCCGGGTGCGACCCACGGCACGTCTCCGCGCGCCACGTCGGCGCCGTCGTCGGTCTGGCGGCCCTCGCGGAAGGCGCGTCGATCGATCTCCCCGGGAAGCGTCGCGCCGAAAAACGCCGCGGCCGGATCGTCCTTTGATACTGTGCCGCGATGCGCCTGTCCCGCGAGATCCTGATCAGCGAGAGCGCCCTCAAGACCCGCGTCGAGGCGATGGCGCGCGCGATCGCCGCCGACACCGCGGAGGGCGGCCCGCTCTCGGTCCTCGTCGTCCTGGACGGCGCCTTCATGTTCGGCGGCGACCTCGTGCGGCGCCTCCCGATGCCGGTCCACACCGCGCTCGTGCCGCTCCCCTCGATCGATCGCGGCGGCGACCCGCGTCAGCTCCGCCTCCCCGAAGGGTTCCCGGTCGAAGGTGCGGACGTCCTCGTCGTCGAGGACATCCTCGATACGGGCCGGACGCTCCTGGCGCTCAAGGACGAGCTGCTCCGGCGCCGGCCGAGGAGCCTCAGGATCGCCGTCCTCCTGGACAAGCCGGCCCGGCGGGCGGCTCCCCTCGTTCCCGACTACGTCGGCTTCGAGGTCCCCGACCGCTGGATCGTCGGGTATGGGCTGGATGCCGAGGGACTTTATCGGAATCTGCCCTACATTTCGTTTCTGGAGTGACCTAGACCGGCCTCACGGCGCTGCGATTTCTTGGCGAGGTCCCGGTAACCCCTATATATTGAAGAAGTCCAAGGGGCCTGGAGGTACCGGAGCGTTGAACAACCACCTGAGGACCATCCTCGTTTGGCTCGTCTTCCTGGGCGTCGTCGTCATCGCCTATCAGATCTTCGCGACGGCCTCGGCGCAGAGGGTGGACCTCGACTCTTCGGCTTTCTACAAAGCCGTCGAGGATAAGAAGGTCTCCGAGGTCACCATCTCCGGCGACACCGTCGGTTACGACATCCAGGGCAAGTTCACCGGCCAGCTGGACAACGGGTCCGGCCAGCAGGTCTCGAACTTCCGCGTCTACACCGTGAAAGACGACGCGCTCATGCAGAAGCTCCGCGACGCCGGCGTCACGGTGAAGGCGAAGAAGCCGGCCGACAACTCGATGTTGGCCCTCCTCCTCACGTGGTCCCCGATCCTGATCCTCGTCGTGGTCTGGATCGTGTTCATGCGGCAGATGCAGTCGGGCGGCAACAAGGCTTTGTCGTTCGGGAAATCCCGCGCGAAGCTGACCTCGGCCCAGGGCAAGCGCGTCACCTTCAAGGACGTCGCCGGGGTCGAGGAGGCCAAGGAAGAGCTCCAGGAGATCATCGAGTTCCTCAAGGAGCCGCAGAAATTCCAGAAGCTCGGCGGGAAGATCCCGAAGGGCGTGCTCCTCATGGGCCCCCCGGGAACGGGCAAGACCCTCCTCGCCCGCGCGATCGCCGGCGAGGCGAACGTCCCGTTCTTCTCGATCTCGGGCTCGGACTTCGTCGAGATGTTCGTCGGCGTCGGCGCCAGCCGCGTCCGCGACCTCTTCGAGCAGGGGAAGAAGAACGCCCCCTGCATCATCTTCATCGACGAGATCGACGCGGTCGGCCGGCACCGTGGCGCGGGCCTCGGTGGCGGCCACGACGAGCGCGAGCAGACGCTGAACCAGCTCCTCGTCGAGATGGATGGCTTCGAGACGAACGAAGGGGTCATCCTGATCGCCGCGACGAACCGTCCCGACGTCCTCGATCCCGCCCTGCTCCGGCCGGGCCGCTTCGACCGCCAGGTCGTCGTGGGCCGTCCCGACGTGCGCGGCCGGGAAGAGATCCTGCGGGTCCACGCGCGGAAGATCCCGCTCGGCCCCGACGTCGACCTCTCGCTCCTCGCCCGCGCAACGCCCGGCTTCTCCGGCGCCGACCTCGCGAACCTCGTCAACGAGGCCGCGCTCTTCGCCGCGCGGAAGAACCGCAAGGCGGTCGCGCAGGACGACTTCGAGATCGCGAAGGACAAGGTCCTGATGGGCGCCGAGCGGAAGTCGCTCATCATCTCGGACGAGGAGAAGAAGATCACGGCGTACCACGAGGCCGGCCACGCGCTCGTCGCGTACAGGGTCCCGTACGCCGATCCGCTCCACAAGGTGACGATCATCCCGCGCGGCCGCGCGCTCGGCGTCACGATGCAGCTCCCGGTCGACGACAAGCACACGTACTCCCGGGAGTACCTGGAGTCGATGATCTCGGTCTTGATGGGCGGACGCGTCAGCGAGGAGCTGACCTTCCAGCGCATGACCACCGGCGCCGGCAACGACATCGAGCGCGTCACCGAGCTGGCGCGGAAGATGGTCTGCGAGTGGGGCATGTCCGACGCGATGGGCCCCCTCACCTTCGGCAAGAAGGAAGAGCAGATCTTCCTGGGGCGCGAGATCGCCCAGCACCGCGACTACTCCGAGTCGACGGCCGTCGAGATCGACCGCGAGGTCAAATCGATCGTCCTCGCCGGCTACAACACGGCGAAATCGATCCTCGAGGCCAACCGCGCCGCACTCTCGCGCATCGCGGAAGCGCTGCTCGAGCGCGAGGTCCTGGACGCGGAGCAGATCGCCGCGCTCGTCCGGGGCGAGTCGCTCGCCGAGCCGCCGCGCTCGTCGACGCCGCCGACCGCGCCTGCCGAGACACCGGAAGCCGCGGAGGCGAAGGGGCGCGCCGCCGTGCTTCCCACGCCCGGAAGCCAGCCGGCCTGATCCGCTCCGCCCGCGCCGAGGAGCACCGGTGGAACACAATCCCCGTGTGATCGAGCTGGCCATGCTCCCCCAAGCGATTCGCTCGATGGGGGACGTGGACCTGCCGCAGGCCGAGGCCGCGGCGCGCCTGTCCGACGGCCGCCGCCGCTCGGTCCGCCTCGACGCGCTGACCCCCGACGAGATCGCGCGCCTGCGCGAAGAGGCGGTCGGCCCCGGCGTCGTCGTCCTGCCCGGGATCCACGGCGCGAGCGGGAAGTCGCCGGTGATCGTCGTCGCCGACGATCCGTCGCTCCGGCGCCTCGGAACGAACCTCGAGACACGCGGGCTTCGCGCGGTCGGGAGCGCTCTCCGCACGGCCCTCACCGCTTACGACCGGACGGCGTTCGGTCTCGCCTTCGCCGACGGCACACTCCTCGATCTCGCGGACGGCACGCGCGTCATGGGCGTCCTCAACGTCACCCCCGACTCGTTCGCAGGCGGCGGCGCCGTGCTCACGCCGCAGCAGGCGGCCGACGCCGCCGCGCGGATGCTCGACGAGGGCGCCGATCTCGTCGACGTCGGCGGGGAGAGCACCCGCCCGGGCGCGGACCCCGTCCTCGAGGACGAAGAGGTCCGCCGCGTCGTCCCGGCGATCGAAGCGATCAAACGAAGGTGCCCCGTACGCATCTCGGTCGACACGACGAAGGTCGCGGTGGCGCGCCTCGCCATCGAAGCCGGCGCCGACCTCGTCAACGACGTCTCGGGGTTCGCCGACGCCGAGATGCTCGCAGTCATCCGCGCGATGCGGGTCCCCGCGATCGCGATGCACCGCCGCGGGACGCCGAAGACGATGCAGCAGGATACCCAGTACGTCGACCTGCTCTCTTCCGTGGTCGGCTTCCTCCGGAACCGCGTCGAGAAGGCGGTGGCCGCCGGAGTCGCGGATGATAAGATCCTGATCGATCCGGGCCTCGGGTTCGGGAAGTCGGCGGCCGGAAACCTCCAGATCTTGCGCGAGCTGCCGACGCTCAAGAGCGTGGGTCGTCCGATCGTCGTCGGCGCGTCGCGCAAGGCGTTCATCGGCGGCACGCTCGACCTCCCGGTCGGGGAGCGGCTCGAGGGGAGCTTGGCGGTCGCGGCGTTCGCGGCCTGGAGCGGTGCTCACGTCGTTCGCGCGCACGACGTCGCCGCGACGAAGCGGGTGACGCGCATGATCGACACGATCCGGACCACCTGAGGGCCGAAGACGATGTGGGAGCGACTCGCCGCGGCCGTGCACCTGCACGAGCTGAACGGGCTCGCGGCCCTCGACATCGTCATCCTCGCGGTCATCATCTATCAGATCCTGCTGCTCATCCGCGGCACGCGCGCGGTCCACATGATCGTCGGCGTCGTCGCGCTCGTTGTCCTCCACTTCCTCACGCGTCCCGGGCTCTTCTACCTTCCCGCGGTGCACTCGGTCCTGGGCGACCTCCTCCTCTACATCCCGTTCGCCGTCATCGTCCTCTTCCAGAACCAGCTCCGCCAAGTGCTGGCGCGCGTCGGCCGCAACCCGATCGCCGCGCTCGTCTCGAGGAAGCCCCACGAGAACGTCGTCGAGGAGGTCGCGCTCGCCGCGACGTCGCTCGCGAGCAAGAAGCTCGGCGCCCTCATCGTCTTCGAGCGCGAGCTCGGGCTGCGCGCGTTCTCCGAGACCGGCATCACGCTCGACGCCTACGTCTCCTACGACCTCCTCCTCTCGATCTTCCAGCGGGGCGCCCCGCTCCACGACGGCGCCGTCGTCATCGTCGGCAACCGCATCCGCGCTGCGTGCGCCTACCTGCCGCTGACGACGAACCCGAACCTCTCCCGCACCTACGGGACGCGGCACCGCGCGGCGATCGGCATCACCGAGGAATCGGACGCCGTCACGATCGTCGTCTCGGAGGAGCGCGGCACCGTCTCGTTCTGCGAGGGCGGCCGGATCGAGGAAGATCTCGACGCCCGCAGCCTGACCGAGCGGCTCCAGCAGGCGCTCGCCCCGCGCCGCGAGACCTGGTGGCCGTTCGCGCGGCGCGATGCCCAGGACTCGCGGGTCGAGGCCCCCCGTGCTTGAGTGGGCGCTCCGCCGATGGCACCTCAAGGTCCTGGCGATCGGGCTCGCCTTCGCCGTGTGGGTCGCGGTCATCGGCGAGGGCCGTAGCGTCTCCGACTACCACGTGCCGGTCGACATCTCGCTCGCCTCGGACGCGGCTCTCCTCGGCGCGCCGCCGACGAACGTCCTCGTCCGCCTGCGCGGTCCCGAATCGCTCCTGAGGCGGCTCGACCCGTTCGACCTCTCGGTCCGCGTCGACCTGCGCGACGCGCCGAGCGGCGACCAGTCGGTCACGCTCACCTCCCGCCACGTCGCCGGCGTGCCTCGCGACGTCGAGGTCGCCCTGGTCGAGCCGGATCGCCTCCGCCTCACGGTGGCGCACAAGAAGCGGCGCGAGGTCCCGGTCGTGCCCACCATCGTCGGGCGCCCTCCGCGCGGGTACGCCGTCTACGGTGCTTCCGCGCGCCCCTCGGCGCTCGAGGTCGAAGGGCCGGACACGAAGCTCACCGCGCAGACACGCCTCAAGACCGATCCGATCCGCGTCGACGATCAGCGCGAGGCGTTCGTGGCCCGCGTCGGCGCGACGCCGGACACCCCGAACATCCGCGTGTCGGACAGCCGTCCGCTCGACGTCACGGTCTACGTCGATCTCGCGCCGGTGACGGCGACGATCGAGCGCGTACCGGTCGTCGTGGTGAACGGCGGGCCCGGCGCGGCCTCGTCCCCTTCCTCGGTCGTCGTCACCGTCTCGGCCCCGTCGTCGCTCGTGCCGAAGCTCCGCGCGGGGCATCTCCGCGCCGTCGCCGACGGCGGCGACGGGCCGCTCCACGTCGAGTTCCCGGGGCTCGATCCCGACGAGCGCGCGAAGGTGACCGTCCTCGATCTCTCCCCGAAGAAAGTCACCGCGCGCAGGAGCACACGATGAAGCGTCTGTTCGGGACCGACGGGATCCGCGGGGTCGCCGGGTCTCCCCCGCTCGATCCGCCGACCGTCCGGAAGTTCGGCCTCGCCTTGGCCGCCGTGCTCACGCGCGAGCTGTCGCACGCGCCCCGCGTCGTCGTCGGACGCGACACGCGCGAGTCGGGCCCGTGGATCCGCGATGCCGTGGCCGACGGGCTCGCGAGCCGCGGCGCCAGCGCCGTCGATGCCGGCGTCATCACGACCCCCGGCCTCGCCTACGCGACCCACGCGGGCCTCTTCGACGCCGGCGTGATGATCTCGGCGAGCCACAACCCGTTCGAGGACAACGGCCTCAAGGTGTTCGGCAGCGCGGGCGTCAAGATCGCCGACGAGGTCGAGGCGCGGATCGAGTCGCTGATCCTCGATGCCGCGCTCCAGGCGCCGCCTGCGGGAACCGGTCGCGCCACCGAGGACGGGTCGCTCGTTCGCCGCTACATCGAGTCGCTCGAGCGGCTGCTCCCGCGCGGCCGCTTCGCCGGCCTGCGCCTCCTCCTCGACTGCGCGAACGGCGCCGCGGCGGGCATCGCGCCGCCGGTCTTCCGGCACCTCGGCGCCGCCGTCGACACGCTCGGCGACGCGCCGAACGGCCGCAACATCAACCTCGACTGCGGCTCCCTTCACCTGGACGGTCTCGCGTCGCGCATGAGCGGCGGCGGCTTCGACCTCGGCCTCGCCTTCGACGGCGACGCCGACCGCTGCCTCGCCGTCGACCGGACCGGGCGCTTCATCGACGGCGACCACATCCTCTTCCTCTGCGGGCGCGGCCTGAAGCGCCGCGGCTCGCTCGTCGGCGATTCGATCGTGGCGACCATCATGAGCAACTTCTGGCTCGAGAAGCGCCTCGCGCAGGAGGGTATCCGCCTCCACCGCGCGCCGGTCGGCGACAAGTACGTGCTCGAGCGCATGGTGACCGAAGACGCCGTCCTCGGCGGCGAGCAGTCGGGCCATGTCATCTTCCGCGATCGCGGCACGACCGGCGATGGGATCATGACCGGCCTCATGCTCCTGGACGCCGTCCTCGAGGACGGCGACGCGCTCGAGACGACGATGGACGGCATCGCCCCTTACCCACAGCTCCTCGTCAACGTGCGCGTGAAGGACAAGCCCGACCTGCGTGCGCATCCCGCGATCGGCCCCGTCGTCGCCGCCGTCGAGCGCGAGATCGGCGACCGCGGCCGTGTCGTCCTCCGCTACTCCGGCACCGAAGGCCTGGCCCGCGTCATGGTCGAGGCCGACGACCATACCCTCGTCAAGAACGGCGTCGACCGCATCAGCGCGGTAATCCGAGAGTACTTAGGCTAGGCGTGCATGGAAAACCACGCGCCAGCGCTGGTTCCGCAGCGGACTGCCGCCGCAGAACAAACCTTCAGTCCCGAACAAACACTACATGTCATACCAGGAGGCTGTGGCGGACCCCGTGAGGATGCCGCCCTGGTCGCAGACGTTCTGAGGATCGGAGACGATACAGTAGCACCAGATGTTGGGGCCATTGTTCTCGCAGTGCGTGATCATTCCTTGATGCGGCCCGACAGGCCCGAGGTGCTTTGCTGCGGGGACTGCGATTTCAACGTGATCGGAGAACGTCTGAATCGAGGGGGGCGTCGATCCAATGGGATAGGTCAAGGCGAACCCCTTCGTAGCGCAGATGACGCCAAGAATGCGCTGCGAGGTGTCAAGACCATACAGTGCACGTTCCGGAATCCCAGATGCGAACGCCGGAGTACGTGTCCGTCGCGTGGACGATTCCGACTGAGCAGATCAGTCCAATTGAAATGCCGACCAGCGCTCGCTTGAATTTGTCTCGGTGCATGCCAACCTCCTGGGATTTGAACGTCGATGCAATTCCCTGTGACGACCTGGAAATCGTTGTCTCACCGGCTCTGAGAGGCCTCTTGTTGGTTTTTCTGTCGTTGGCTCGTCAGTATCTCCGGAGGGAGAGTGGAAACGGAGGGTCGATGCTTTACGGCTTCCACAAGTTCTTGAACCCTCTCCAACCAACCCTTTCCAGATCCAAGTACGACCTCTCGGATGTAGCCTTCCCGATCCACAATCCAAGTGCAGGGAAGTGCCCTGAGCCTTAGGTGTTCCCCACCGAGCAGCACGGGGAACGAGTATTCCTTCCGGAACTCCTTGAGGAACTCCGCAATCGCCGGCAGATCTCGATCCATATTTACGCTCACAAATGCCAGAGAAGCGTCCCTACGGACCTTTCTGAAAAGTTTCTGGACGTCCGGGAAACCATCGATACATGGACTGCACCATGCAGCCCATTGCACCACTATCAGAACTCGTCCACCAAAATCACGATCCGTGAACTCGCGTCCATTCAGGTCACGCCATGCGAACGGCCCAATTGGATCAAACAAGCCCTTGTATTGCCTCTCTACATCTGGACCTTTAGCCACAAGCGATGAATCGGTGGTCCCTTGGCCAGCAAGGCAAGGTCGTGACGGGCAAATCATCGCCAGCAAGATTGGAAGTATGCAAACAGTGATGGCTGCGGTGCGCTCACGCATGGTGCGGCTCCTGACAACTCAGAGCCCTCAAACTGACCGGCGAAGTATCTCACCGCTCCGTGCCGACGCAACTACGAAAACTGTTAAGACTTTGCGACGTCGCCGAGTTCGCCTGCTCCCTCGTCAAGCTTGCCTCAACCAGCGGAAGAGCTCGGGGATCGACGGGCGCTTGCCGTACATGAGCAGGCCGGTGCGGAAGATGCGGGCGGCGAAGCGCAGGAGCACGAAGACCCAGCCCACCAGTAGCGCCAGCGTCAGGACGATCTCCCACCAAGGCACGCCGCCGGTGCCGATGCGAAACATCATCGTCGAAGGGGACGTGATCGGGATGTAGGAGAGGATCCGGGCGGTGGTCCCGTGCGGCTCGCGCAGGAGCACCGCGGAAAACCATAGCGGCGAGACGGCGCCGATCACCCACAGCATCCCGTACTGCTGCATGTCCCGGGCCGTCGTGCCGATGACGCCGGTCGCGGACATGAGCGTGCCGTAGAGCAGGAAGCCGAGCACGAAGTACGCGAGGCAGAGGATGACGGTCATCGGCGAGAGCGCGAGCCCGGCGACGAGCGCCGCCGCGGGGACGACCGCCATCATCAGCCAGATCGCGAGCTGGAGGAGCCCGGCCGCGCCAAGCCCGAGGAGCTTCCCCATCAGGAGCGAGCGCGCGTCGATCGACGAGAGGATGATCTCGATGACGCGGGTCTCCTTCTCCTCGCTCACCCCCTGGATCATGGTGCCGCCGCTCGCGACGATGGAGATCGCGAGCAGGATCACGAACGCGAACGGTACGCCGAGGCGGCGGATTTTCTCGCCGAGTCCGCTCTCCGTCCAGGTTCCGTCGGGCCGCTTGAGGAGCGTCGTGGCGTCGACCGGGTTAAGGATCCGCTCCGCCACCTCCGGCGGGAGATGGTCGGCGGTCAGACTGCGCACGAGCAGGAGACGCAGCGGGACCATCGCGAGCTTCCCCTCGGACACGATCGACTCGCTCGGGTCGTACGCCGTGATCTTCCCGGTCGCGACGTAGTCCTTGGGGATCACGTAGAGCGCCCCGACCTCCTTGCGCGCCATGGCCGCGAGCGCCGCTTGCTCGTCATCGAACGGGATGAACTGCGTGCCGCTCAGCAGCGACTTCGCCATCGCGGCCCCATCGCCCCCCGCCTTGCCGGACATGGCGAGGACGCGATCGATCGCCTCCTTCGCCTCGTGCGGCGCCTCCGCCAGCGGCGAGGTCGGGCCGGCCTCGAAGCGCACGATCCCCGCGTGATCGACGATCGCCGCCTTGCCGACCGGCTTGTCGAGCTTGGCCCCGGCCGAGGCGATGAGGAAGATGAGCCCCGCGTAGAGGCCCACGAAGACGGGCATACCGAACGTCGGGATCAGCCAGCCGGGGCGCTTCACCGTGCTCAGGAACTCCCGCCGGAAGACGACGCCGACCTTCCCCTTCATGCGGCCGCCCCTTCTCGCGTCGCGACGTGGACGAAGATCTCCTCGAGCGGCGTCGGCGCCGCCTCGAAGCGCGCCACCGTGCAGCCGGCGCCCAGCGCCTCGCGGAGATACGTCTCGGGCGTGACGGCGGGATCGAGCGTGAGGCGCAGCTCCCCGCCGACCGTCTCCGACGCGAGCACGCCGGGGACCGATGCGAGCGGCCCCTCGCCGTCCACCACGACGACGTTGCCGCGCCCGCTCGCCGCCCGGATCTCGGCGGCGTACTTCTTCTTGATCTCGCGCACCGTGCCGTAGAGGACGCGCTTGCCGCGATCGATCATGACGATCCGGTCACACAGCTCCTCGACCTGATCCATCTGGTGCGTCGAGAGCACGACGAGGCGCCCGTCGCGCTTCAGGCCGTGGATGATCTCCTTGACCATGCGCGCGTTCAGCGGATCGAGGCCGGAGAACGGCTCGTCGAGCACGACGACCTCGGGGTCGTGGAGGAGCGTGCCGACGATCTGGACCTTCTGCTGCATCCCCTTCGAGAGCGCGTCGACGCGCTTCTTGCCCCACTCGCCGAGGCCCACGCGGTCGAGCGCGTCCTGCGCCTTCTTCTTCACACCCGGCCCCGTCATCCCCTTGAGGCGGGCGAAGTAGTCGAGCACGTCGAGCACCTTCTGCTTCCGGTAGAGGCCGCGCTCCTCCGGGAGATACCCGACGCGGTCGTGATCGGCCTCTTGCGACGGCCGGCCGCTGACGAGGATCCGGCCCGAGTCGGGCCGGAGGATGTCCATCGCCATCCGGATGAACGTGCTCTTGCCGGCGCCGTTCGGACCGAGGAGGCCGAAGATCTCCCCGCCCTGCACCTCGAACGAGACGCGATCGACGGCGACCTTTCCGTCGTAAGCTTTGGAGACATCTTCCGCTGAGAGTGACGGCATCCGCGGATTATAAGGGGCCGGCCATGCCATAATCCGGCCCGCCGGCCCCGAGGGGCAGGTGCCACCCGGAGACCTCCCGCATGAGCCCGATCGCTCGCCGTTTCGCTGCCTTCACTCTTCTTGCCGCCGGACTCACGGCCTGCGGCGGCGGGGGCTCCGGCTCCAAGGAGGCGGCGACGCCTCCTCCTGCCGCGCCTGCCGCCGGAAACGCTCAGGCCGCCGCCGCGCCTTCGGGCGATGCGATCCTCATCGGCCACTTCGGCTCGATGACCGGATCCGAGGCGACGTTCGGCCAGTCGACCGACAACGGGATCCGGCTCGCGATCAAGGAAGTGAACGCCGCCGGTGGCGTGAAGGGCCGGCCGATCGCGATCAAGACCTACGACGATCAGGGCAAGAGCCAGGAGGCCGGGACGGCGGTCACGCGTCTCATCACGGACGACAAGGTCGCCGCGGTCCTGGGCGAGGTCGCCTCGTCGCTCTCGCTCGCCGGCGGGCGCGTCGCCCAGCAGTACGGCGTCCCGATGATCTCCCCCTCCTCGACGAACCCCAAGGTCACGCAGATCGGCGACATGGTCTTCCGCGTCTGCTTCCTCGACCCGTTCCAGGGATGGGTCGAGGCGAAGTTCGCGCGCGAGAACCTCAAGGCGCAGAAGGCCGCGATCCTCTACGACCAGGCGCAGGCGTACTCCAAGGGTCTCGCCGACTTCTTCAAGGACGCCTTCGAGAAGATGGGCGGCACGATCACGACGCAACAGGCGTACACCGGCGGCGACCAGGACTTCTCGGCCCAGCTCACGACGATCCGCGGGACCAACCCCGACGTCATCCTCGTCCCCGGCTACTACACCGACGCCGGCAACATCTCGATCCAGGTGCGCAAGCTCGGCATCACCGTGCCCCTGATCGGCGGCGACGGCTGGGACAGCACGCAGCTCGAGGCGATCGGCAAGGACGCGATCGAGGGGAGCTACTACTCGAACCACTACTCCTTCCAGGAGAACCGGCCCGAGGTGAAGAACTTCGTCGAGAAGTACAAGGCCGACTACGGCAAGGTCCCCGACGGCCTCGCCGCGCTCGGCTACGACGCCGCGCGCCTCCTCTTCGACGCGATGAATCGCGCCTCCGCTCTCGACGGAAAGACGCTCGCCGCCGCGATCGCCGCGACGAAGGATTTCAACGGCGTGACCGGGTCGATCACCATGGACGCGAACCGCGACGCGCGGAAGTCCGCCGTCATCGTCCAGGTGAAGGGCGGCATGCCGGTCTTCGTCACGAAGATCGAGCCGCCGAAGTAGAGCGGTCCCCGAAGCCTCTCGCCCGTGACGAAGTTCCTCCAGACGTTGATGGACGGCATCGCCGTCGGGAGCCTGTACGCGCTCATCGCGCTGGGCTACACAATGGTGTACGGCATCCTCCAGTTCATCAACTTCGCGCACTCCGACATCTTCGTCCTCGGCGCGTGGATCTCGTACACGATCGCGGTCGCGCTCGGTTACGCCGCGGCGACGACCTCGCCGCCCGCGTGGGAGAGCCTCCTCATCATCCTCGCGGCGATGGCGACCTGCGGCGCCGTCGGCTTCACGATCGAGCGGCTCGCCTATCGCCCTCTTCGCAAGGCGCCGCGCCTCAACGTGCTCATCACCGCGATCGGCGTCTCGCTCTTCCTCCAGAACGTCGGCCAGCTCAAGTGGTTCTTCGGCACGCAGCCGCAGCGGATGCCCGCGGTCCTGGACGACCGGATCCTCGGCTCGCTCGCGGGCGTGCAGATCCACTCGGTCGATCTCATCGGCGCGGCGACGGCGCTCGGCCTCATGGTCGTCCTCGACTGGCTCATCTTCCGGACGCGCCTCGGCCGCGCGATGCGCGCGGTGAGCCACGACATCGCGGTCGCGTCGCTCATGGGGATCAACGTCGACGCGGTCATCTCGTTCACCTTCGTCCTCGGGTCGTCGCTCGCCGCGGCCGCCGGGTTCCTCTACGCGATGAAGTACCCCGGCCTGAACCAGCCCGCCCACGCGACGTGGGTACTCCTCGGCCTCAAGGCGTTCGTCGCGGCGGTCATCGGCGGGATCGGCAACATCCGCGGCGCCATGCTCGGCGGCATCCTCATCGGGTTCATCGAGCTGTTCGGTGCGGCCTACCTCTCGCCGCACCTGCGCGACATCTACGTCTTCTCCATCCTCATCCTCGTGCTGCTCGTCCGTCCCACCGGGATCCTCGGCAAGCCCGTCGCGGAGAAGGTGTGATCAAGGCGGCGGTGCCGGTCCTGATCGGCGTGGCGCTCGCCGTGCTCGTCCAGCTCGCCGCCGGGCCGATCATCGGCCCCTTCGCGGCCAAGCTCCTCATGGACATCGGGATCAACGTCATCCTCGCGGTGTCCTTGAACCTCGTGAACGGCTTCACCGGCCAGTTCTCGATCGGCCATGCCGGCTTCATGGCGGTCGGCGGCTACACCGCGGGCTGCATCACCTACTACGGCTCGTTCCTGCTCTTCGGCAACACGCAGGTGCAGCCCGGCTGGCTCTCGCACGGCGATCTCCTCTTCCTCGGTGGCTGTCTCGCCGGCGCGGTCGTCGCGGCGATCGCCGGCATCATCGTCGGGCTTCCATCGCTGCGACTCCGAGGTGACTACCTCGCGATCGTGACCCTGGGCTTCGGCGAGATCCTTCGCGTCATGCTCCAACGCACCGGCGACGTCCTCGGAACGGCCGACGAGGTGCACAAGGCCAGCGTCGGCACTTTGGCGACGAGCCTCGGCGGCTCGCTCGGCTTCTCGGGAATCCCCTATTACACCGATCTCTTCTGGATCTACACCTTCGTCACGATCACGCTCGTCGTCGCGCTCCGCCTCAAGTTCTCGAGCTACGGGCGCGCGTTCCTCTCGGTGAGGGAGAACGAGATCGCGGCCGAAGCGGTCGGCATCAACACGACGCGACTGAAGGTGAGAGCGTTCGTCCTCGCGGCCGCGTTCGCCGGTATCGCCGGCGGCCTCTTCGCTCACGAAGTGGGCACTTCACTCAACCCCAGAGAGCTCGGCTTCCAGAAATCGTTCGACATCGTGATCATGGTCGTCCTCGGCGGCATGGGCTCCGTCTCCGGCGCGGTCCTCGCCGCGATCGTGCTCACGCTCCTGCCGGAAGCGCTGCGCAGCTTCTCCGAGTTCCGGATGCCGATCTACGCGCTCGCCCTCATCCTCATGATGATCCTGCGCCCGCAGGGGATCCTCGGCCTCAGAGAACTGTGGGAGCTGTCGTGGTTCCCGAAGCGCAAGACGAAGCCGACCGAGAAGGCGGCAGCATGAGCGGCCTCCTCGACGTCAAAGGCGCGGGCATCTCCTTCGGCGGCCTCAAGGCCGTCCAGGATTTCACGCTCGCGATCCCGAAGGGCGCGCTCTACGGCCTCATCGGCCCCAACGGCGCCGGCAAGACGACGGTCTTCAACATCCTGACCGGCGTCTACCGCCCCGACACGGGAACGATCCGCCTCGACGGAAGAGACTTGCTCGGCTTCAAGCCGCATCAGATCGCGGCGTCGGGGATGTCGCGCACCTTCCAGAACATCCGCCTCTTCTCCAACCTCTCAGTGCTCGACAACGTCCGCATCGCCTGCCACGTCCGGGGCAAGCACTCGTTCCTGAGAACGATCCTCCGCACCGGCGGCCAGCGCGCCGAGGAGCGCAAGATCCTCGACCGCTCGATGAACCTGCTGCGCCTCTTCGACCTCGAGGACCGCGCCCACGAAGAAGCGCGCTCGCTCCCCTACGGCGACCAGCGCCGCCTCGAGATCGCGCGCGCCCTCGCGACCGAGCCCAAGGTCGTCCTTCTCGACGAGCCCGCGGCCGGCATGAACCCCAAGGAGACGCACGCGCTCGCCGCTCTCATCAAGCGGTTGCGCGACGAGTTCGGCGTGACGATCCTGCTCATCGAGCACGACATGGGCCTCGTCATGAAGATCTGCGACCGCATCATGGTTCTCGACTACGGCATCACGATCGCCCAGGGCGAGCCCGCCGACATCCAGAAGAACCCGCGCGTCATCGAGGCCTACCTCGGCCAGGCCACGGAGGCCTGACCGTGGCGCCGCTCCTCACGATCGAGAGCCTCCACGTTCGCTATGGCGCGATCAGCGCCCTCCACGGCATCTCGATCACCGTCGAGCCCGGCGAGATCGTCACCCTCATCGGCGCGAACGGCGCCGGCAAATCGACCACGCTCCGCGCGGTGAGCGGCCTCTGCAAGTGCACCGGCGGCAAGATCGTCTTCGACGGCCACGATCTCGCCGGTCTCCCGCCGCACAAGATCCTCCGCCTCGGCCTCGCCCAGGTCCCCGAAGGCCGCGGCATCTTCCCGAACCTCACCGTCGACGAGAACCTCGACCTCGGTGCTTTCGTGCGGAAGTCGAAGCGAGAGGTCGCGGAAGATCGCGACCGCGTGTTCACGTTGTTTCCCCGCCTGAAGGAACGCATCGCGCAGCGCGCCGGCACGCTCTCAGGCGGCGAGCAGCAGATGCTCGCGATCGGCCGCGCGCTTCTGGCGCGCCCACGCCTCCTCCTCTTGGACGAGCCCTCGCTCGGCCTCGCCCCGCAGCTCGTCCAGACGATCTTCAAGATCATCCGCGAGATCAACGCCTCCGGCACGACGATCTTCCTCGTCGAGCAGAACGCGCACATGGCGCTTCAAGTTGCCCATCGCGCCTACGTGCTCGAGGTCGGAAACGTCGTCATGCAGGGTGACGCGAAGACGCTCGCCGCCTCGGATGAAGTGAAGAAGGCGTATCTGGGGATTGCGTAGTCCTACGCCGTCCTCCGCATGCGCACCCGCGCCCACTTCACGAGCAGGAAGCCGAGCGTCGCAATGACGAGCCACGGGATGATGCACGCGAGGAAGTAGATCGTTCCGGCGACGGACGTCAGAAACGTGTCCTCCGCGTCGTGCAACGCACGACCGATCGCAGCGAAGCGACTGGGAGCGGGCGTGGTGTCGGTGGGCATCAGCTCCACCGTCAGCGTGGCCATTGCGACGCGGCCTTCGTAGAAGTGCTGCGTCCCTTCGATCTCCTCGATCTCGCCGACGACGCGCTCGAGCTCCTTCTCGGCGTCGATCACGTCGGAGAGCTTGCCGGTTCGGGTGGCAAGGATTCCGTGCAGGCGCTCTTCCGTGCCGCGCTTGGCACGCAGCCGCGTCGCCAGGTCGAAGTACGACTTCGAGACGTCCTCGGTCGTCACGGTCTCGAGCGTGACCTTTCCCAAGGCGCGCAGCGATTCGAGCGTCGACGACACGCGCTTCGTCGGGATGCGCATGGCGAGCGTCGCGAAGGGCGTTCCGTTCACGTTGCGGCCGGCGTTGGCGTTGCCGATGAATCCCCCGGCGCCGTCGGCCAAGACCTGTACCTCACGCGCCGCCGATTCGACGTCCTTGACCTCGAGCTTCAGTCCGCCGGTCATCGCCAGCATCGGGTCCGGAGAGCCGGACGATTTCGCGGCGTCGCGTGGGGGAGGGGCCGCAGCCGCCCCTATGTAGCCGAGCGACGCGAGCCTGCCTACGTCCTTGGCTTCGAGCGCCATGTCCGCCTGACGCCTCGCGAGGAGGGGCGCGGACCGGTTGCAGGCCATGGCGGCGAAACCGATCACAACCAGAACGAGCGCGAGCCTTGTTTTCATGCGAGTCCTCCCGCGGCGCCCCGGGTTCGTGGGGGTTGGCGCCGCGAACGATGGGTTGGACAGCGGCGGGGCAGGAAGGTTCCCGGCGAGTGCTGGGCCATCCTCGATGCTACGGCGGCTCGAGCGCCGCCTGGGACGCCGGAGCCTCACGACCGCGGTGATTTCACCTCAGCGCGACGCGTTGTGGCGAGGTAGACGATCACGCCGATCGCTCCGACGGCTCCGGCGACCATGAGCGGCAACCCCGGCTCTCGCGTATACAACCATCCGCCGAATGCGCCCGCCGGTACGACGAGCAGGTTCCGGATCGTGTAGTACACGCCGACCGATCGGGCGCGATGCGCGGGGTCGGAGAGATCGACGATCATCGCCTTGCGCGCGGGCTCGCCCATCTCCTTCAAGCCGCCGACGACGAACGCGGCAACGAGAGCGGGCCAGCCGTGCGCGAAGCGGACGGCGACGGGGAACGCCGCGAACGCGACGAACGTCGCCGCGACGAGCGGCCGGCGTCCCGTGAGATCGGCGAGTCGTCCCATCGGCAGGTACATGACGATCGCGACGGACTGCTGGATCGCGTAGAGCACGCCGAACGCCGCGGCCGATCGTCCGAGCGGGCCGGTGACGTAGAGAACGATGAACGACGCCGCGATCCCCTCGCCGATCCTCACGAGCGCGTCGGCGGCGAGGAGGCGCTTGAGCGACGGCGCCATGCGCTGCCACACGACGCGCGCGGAGGATCGGTCGGCGGCCGTGGTGGCTTCCGCGTCGGCGAAGCCGATCTGCTGCGCGAGGAGCACGAGCGCCGCGATCGTGATCGAGGCGAGGAGCGCCGCGCGCACGCCCGCGACGACACCGAGGGCGACGATGAGCGCGCCGCCGATCGGGGCGCCGATGACTCTCGGGACGCGGACGAGGACCGACTGGACGGCGAAGGCGACCGACCGACGCTCCTTGGGGAGGGCGTCGCCGACGACCGCGAACGTCGTCGGGAACGCGCCGGACTTCCACGCCATGACGAGGAAAAGGCCGGCGATCACGGCCGGGCCGGTCCCCGCCACGGCGTAGACGACGTAGCCGAGCATGGCGATCGCCGTCATGAGCATGAGCGCGCGCTTGCGGCCGAACCGGTCGGCGAGCCAACCTCCGGGGTACTGGTAGAGGCCGTCCAGGAGGTCCCGCACGGAGGCGAACGCCCCGATCGTCCGTCCCCCCGCGCCGAGGGCGGCGATGTACTTGGGTAGGAACTGTTGCCACAGCTCCTCGGCCATCGACAGGCCGAAGATGCTCCCGGCGAGGACGGCGACGTTCCGGGACCTAGGCATTTTCGTGGCGATCCTAAACGTTTGGGCCGGTTTCCGGGTCTCTATGACGTATGGGCAAAGAGACGCGGGCCTTGCGATAATCCCCGGACCCATGGCTCGCGTTCTCACTCGGTGGGTGGTGGCATGTGCCGCTCTGGCGGCCGTTAGTGCCGTGCGTGCGGGCTCGGTGCCCCTCCCCGAGAACCCGGGGCGCGGGATCGTTCCGGAGTCGTTTCCGGCGGCGCCGCCGTATCAGCCGGCGCCGATCTCACCCGAGATCCTGGCACGGCGCGACCGGCTGACGCTGGCGGATGTCCTCGAGGTCGCGCTCACGAACGACCCGACGACGCAAGTGGCCTGGCGGGAGGCGCGCTCGCGGGCCGAGACGGTCGGGGTGGAGAAGTCGGCCTGGTGGCCGAATCTCGACGTCACCGCCGGCGCCACCAAGGCGAAGACCGCGGTCCAGGGGGGACTGTTCACGCTCGAGCAGACGACCTACGGGCCGGGCGCGATCCTCACCTGGGAGATCCTCGATTTCGGACGGCGGTCGGGAGCCGTGGCGAGCGCACGCGCCGATGCGTTCGCCGCGGTGTGGTCGCACAGCGCGACGGTCCAGTCGAAGGTACTCGAGACGACGCAGGCGTATGTCGCCTACGTCGATGCGAAGGCGCAGCTCGGCGCGGCGCGGACGACCGAGGCGGAGACGGCGAAGAACCTCGACGCCGCGCAGCAGCGCCGCGAGGCGGGCCTGGCGACGATCGCCGACGTGCTCCAGGCGCGTACGCAGCATTCGCAGGCGACGCTCCAGATGCAGACGATCGAGGGGAGCATCGGCTCGCTAAGGGGCTCTCTCGCGACCGCGATGGGATTGCCGGCGAATGTACCGTTCGAATCGATCGAGCTGCCGGAGGAGCCGCCGGTCGTCCAGTTCGGCGACTCGGTCGACGCGCTCATCGACAAGGCGCTCTCGCAACGGCCCGATCTCGCCTCGGCTCGCGAGGAGTGGCTGAAGGCGAAGGCCGACGTGAAGGAGGTGCGCGGCTCGTGGCTGCCGCGCCTCGACCTCACGGGCACCGCGAACAAGAACTACTACAGCCCGGCGCCGTTCGTCTCCAGCTTCGAGCCATGGGCGATCGGCCTGACGCTGCGCATCCCCGTGTTCAACGGTCTCCGTAACAAGCACGAGATCGCGCGGGCGAAGGAGGACGAGGCGCAGGCCGCCGCGTCCGCGCGCTCCGTCGAGCAGACGGTCATCAACGACGTCTGGACGAGCTGGTACGACCTCGCGACGGCGAAGCAGCGCGTGGCGACGTCGAAGGACCTCCTGGAGAGCGCGACGGAGTCGGAGGCGGTGGCGCTCGGCCGGTACACCGAAGGCGTCGGCACGCTCCTCGATCTCCTGAACGCCCAGTCCGCGCTCGCTCTGGCCCGCGCGCAGGAGATCGCGGCCCGCAGCGACTGGTTCTCCGCCGCCGCCAAGCTCCTCTACGCCACCGGCGGCCTCACCGGGCCGGAGGTCATCCCCCGCCCCGCGGGTGCCGAGGTCGTCCGATGATCCGTCGCCTTCTCTTCCTCGCTGTCGGATTGGGCCTCGCGTCGTGCGGTGACAAGCAGGCCGCGACGGCGCCGCCCGCGCCCGCTCCGGTCGTCGTCGCGAAGGCGGAGGTGAAGACCGTTCCCGTCGCGATCCGCTCCATCGGGAACGTCGAGGCGATGGCGTCGGTCGCCATGCGCTCGCGCGTCGCCGGATCGATCCTGGAGGTGCACATCGCCGACGGCGCGGACGTGACGAAGGGCCAAACGCTCTTCACGATCGATCCGGAGCCGTTCAAGATCGCGCTCGCGGGGGCGGAGGCGCAGCTCGGCCGCGACCAGGCGCTCCTCGAGAAGGCGAAGAGCGACGTAGCGCGCTACGAGAAGCTCGTCGAGAAGGAGTACGTCACCCGCGAGCAGTACGAAGGCGCCGTCGCCCAGTCCGGATCGCTCGCGCAGACGATCCAGGCCGACAAGGCGGCCGTCGACGCGGCGCGGCTCAACGTCTCCTATTGCACGATCACGGCGCCGATCAACGGGAAGGCCGGAACGGTCATGCTCCGGACGGGGAACCTCGTCAAAGCGAACGACGACCCGCCGCTCGTGACGATCCTCCAGATGAAGCCGATCCACGTGACCTTCTCGATCCCGGAGAAGCGTCTGCCCGAGGTGCGCGAGGCGTCGGCAAAGCACCAGCTCGACGTCCGCGCGTCGAACAAGGGCGAGACCGGGGGAGGGCACCCCGGCCGCCTCGCCTTCATCGACAACACGGTGGACACGACGACCGGCACGATCAAGCTCCGCGGCGAGTTCCCGAACGACGATCGCGCCCTTTGGCCGGGACAGTACGTCGAGGTCGCGCTCACCGTCTCGGAGCAAGCGGACGTCGTCGTGGTGCCGGCGTCGGCGATCCAGGTCGGCCAGCAGGGAAGCTACGTCTACGTCGTGAAGCAGGACAACACCGCAGAGATGCGCCCCGTCCAGATCGGCCGCACCGAGAACGGCGCGGCGATCGTCGCGAGCGGCCTTGCCGGCGGCGATACGGTCGTGATCGACGGCCAGCTCCGCGTCGTGAACGGCGCCAAGGTCGCCCCCAAGGCGTCGCCGTGAACATCTCCCACCTCTTCATCAAGCGGCCGGTCACGACGACGCTCGTGATGCTGGCCCTCCTCGCCTTCGGGTGGGCGTCGCACGGGAACCTGCCGGTCAGCGACCTCCCGAACGTCGACTTCCCGACGCTTCAGGTCACGGCGAACCTTCCCGGCGCCTCTCCAGAGACGATCGCGGCGTCGGTCGCGACCCCGCTCGAGAAGGAGTTCTCGACGATCGCAGGGCTCGACCAGATGAACTCGGCCTCGGCCCTGGGCTCGACGCAGATCACCCTCCAGTTCGTCCTCGACAGGAACATCGACGCGGCGGCGCAGGACGTGCAATCCGCGATCGCGCGCGCGGCGAAGAACCTCCCCGCGGACATGCCCACCCCGCCGTCGTTCCAGAAGGTGAATCCTGCCGATCAGCCGATCCTCTACATCGCTCTCATGTCGACCGCGATCACGACGTACGCGCTCGACGAGTACGCCGAGAACCTCCTCGCCCAGCGCATCTCGCAGGTGTCGGGCGTCGCGCAGGTCCAGATCAACGGTGCGCAGAAGTACGCGGTGCGCGTCAAGATTGACCCGCAGGCCCTCGCCAGCCGCGGGATCGGGATCAACGAGGTGGCGACCGCCCTTCGCAACGCGAACTCGAACCTCCCGACCGGTGCGCTGTGGGGTCCCGAGCGCACCTACACCGTCGAGACGAACGGCTCGCTCCTGAAGGCCGAGGCGTACCGGCCGATCATCGTCGCCTACCGCAACGGCCAGCCGGTGCGCCTGGATGAGCTCGCGACGGTCATCGACGGCGTCGAGAACGAGAAAACCGCCGCCTGGTACGTCGACCAGAAGGACGGCGCGCAGCGCGCGATCGTCCTCGCGATCCAGAAGCAGCCCGGGACGAACACGGTCGAGGTCGCGAAGTCGGTCCGCGCCCTCCTCCCCGACTTCCAGTCGAAGCTTCCCGCCGCCGTCCAGCTCAAGGTCCTCTTCGACCGCTCGGAGACGGTCAAGGAATCCGTCCGCGACGTCCAGACGACGCTCGGCCTCACGCTCGTCCTCGTCGTCCTCGTGATCTTCCTGTTCCTGCGGAACCTCTCCTCGACGGTGATCCCGAGCCTCGCGCTCCCTCTCTCGATCCTCGGCACGTTCATCGTCATGTACGGGTTCGGCTACAGCCTCGACAACCTGTCGCTCATGGCGCTCACGCTCGCCGTCGGGTTCGTCGTCGACGACGCGATCGTCGTGCTCGAGAACATCGTCCGCCACATGGAGATGGGGAAGCCCGCGATGGAGGCGGCGATCGACG
This sequence comes from Candidatus Polarisedimenticolaceae bacterium, assembly GCA_036275915.1. Taxonomy (NCBI): domain Bacteria; kingdom Pseudomonadati; phylum Acidobacteriota; class Candidatus Polarisedimenticolia; order Candidatus Polarisedimenticolales; family Candidatus Polarisedimenticolaceae; species Candidatus Polarisedimenticolaceae bacterium. The sequence continues at coordinate 781,452 of DASUCV010000004.1, forward strand.
GCTCGCGGGAGATCGGGTTCACCGTGATCTCGATGACGATCTCGCTCTCGGCCGTCTTCATCCCGATCCTCTTCATGGGCGGGATCATGGGGCGTCTCTTCCACGAGTTCGCGGTCGTCATCGGCGTCGCGGTCCTGATTTCCGGGTTCATCTCGCTGTCGCTCACGCCGATGCTCTCGAGCCGCTTCCTGAAGCCCGAGCGCGAGGCGCACCACGGCCGCTTCTACACGGTCACGGAGAAGTGGTTCGACAAGTCGCTCGCGTGGTACGACGCCGGGCTCACCTGGTCGCTCCGGCACCGGATCTCGATCATGGCGCTCACGCTCGTCATGGTCGCCGGGACGGTCGCGCTCTTCGTCGTCATCCCGAAGGGGTTCATCCCCGACCAGGACACCGGGCAAGTCCTCGGCTTCACCGAAGGCCAGGAGGGGATCGGCTTCGACGCACTCGTCACGCACCAGAAGGAGATCGCCGCGATCGTCGCGCAGGAGCCGTCGATCGAGGCGTTCATGTCGTCCGCCGGCTCGCGCGGCACGATCACCGGCAACAACCAGGGGATCGTCTTCCTGCGCCTGAAGCCGAGGAACGAGCGCGACGGCGTCAACACGATCATGGCCCGCCTGCGCGACAAGGTGGCGCCGGTCGCCGGGATGCGCGTCTTCTTCCAGAACCCGCCGGCGATCCGGCTCGGCGGGCGCCTCACGAAGAGCCAGTACCAGCTCACGCTCCAGAGCACCGACATCGACAGCCTCTACCAGTACGCGCCGAAGCTCGAAGCCGCGATGAAGCAGCTCCCCGAGGTCCGCGACGTCACGACCGACCTGCTCGTGCGCAATCCGCAGGTCAACGTCCAGATCGATCGCGACAAGGCCGCGGCCCTCGGCCTCACCGCCGATCAGATCGACGACGCGCTCTACACCGCGTACGGCTTCCGCCAGGTCTCGACGATCTACGCGTCGAACGCGTCCTACCAGGTCATTCTCGAGGTCGACCGGCAATATCAGAACGACCCGTCGGCGCTGCCGCTCCTCTACGTGCGCTCGTCGAAGGGCGAGCTGATCCCGATCGACACGCTCGTCAACATGGCGACCGGCGTCGGCCCGCTCACCGTGAGCCATTCCGGCCAGCTCCCGTCGGTGACCCTCTCGTTCGACCTCGCGTCGGGGGTCTCGCTCGGGCAGGGCGTGACCGCCGTCCAGCGCACCGCGCGCCGCGTCCTCCCCGCGACGATGACCACGGCGTTCCAGGGAACGGCGCAGGCGTTCCAGGCGTCGCAGCAGGGGCTCGGCCTCTTGCTCGTGATCGCGGTGCTCTTCATCTACGTCGTGCTGGGGATCCTCTACGAGAGCTTCATCCACCCGCTGACGATTCTCTCCGCGCTGCCGTTCGCCGGCTTCGGCGCGCTCTTGACGCTCCTCGTCTTCGGGAAGGACCTCTCGGTGATCGCGTTCGTAGGGGTCATCCTCTTGGTCGGCCTCGTGAAGAAGAACGGGATCATGATGGTCGACTTCGCGATCGAGGCGCGGCGGAACGAGGGGAAGGACGCGTTCCGCGCGATCCACGACGCGTGCCTCGTGCGCTTCCGCCCGATCATGATGACGACGATGGCGGCGCTCTTCGGGACGCTGCCGATCGCGCTCGGCCTCGGCGCCGGTGCGGAGGCCCGGCAGCCGCTCGGCCTCGCCGTCGTCGGCGGCCTCCTCTTCTCGCAGATGCTGACTCTCTTCGTGACCCCGGTCGTCTACACCTACATGGACAGCTTCGAGGTGTGGGTTCGCGGCCTGACGGGGCGGCGAACCGCCGAGCGGCACGTGGCGCAGCCGGTTGCATAATTGAAAGAGGGTTAACAGTTCACAGTTAACAGTCGACAGTACTTTGAACTGTCAACTGTTAACTGTTAACTGTTAACCATTCCAGCCCTATATTGAGCCGCGGAGGAGCGGCTCATGCGGTTACGCATCCTTCCCTTCGTCCTTCTCGCGACGCTCGCGCGAGCGACACCGCCGCCGGCTGATCTCAGCGCACGCGGTCTTCGATACGCGGTCGTCACGGTGCGACACGCGCTCTCGGTCGACGAGCACAAGCAGCTCGAGTCGGCGGGAGCGGTGCTCCTCGATTCTGCCGGCAAGGGGGCCTATCGCATCCGCTTCGCGCCCGGGGCGGAGAACGCGATCCGGCGGCTTCCGTTCGTGGACGGCTTCGGCGCGCCGACCTCCGAGCGGAAGATCGACCCACAGCTCTCCCTCGCGTCGAACGGGCCCGCGCCGGTCGCGATCCGTGTCGTCCTCGATGGCGGCGAGCCGGCGCAGCGCGTCCTCGATCTCCTCGACGGACACGATCCCCGTGCGACCGCGGCGGGGAAGGACGGTGCGTGGCGCATCGTCGCGACGGTCCCGGGGACAGCGCTCGGCGCGCTCCTCGATCGGCTCGCGGCGCTTCCCGAGGTCGAAGGGATCGAGCCGGTCCGCGTCATCCGCGCGCTGAACCAGGACGCGGTGTGGGTCCACCAGTCGTTCGTCGGGCCGTCGCCGCAGCAGACACCCGTCTTCGACCACGGCATCTTCGGCTGTGGCCAGATCGTGGGGATCGCCGACACGGCGCAGGACTACGACGCCTGCTTTTTTCGCGACACCGTCAATGGCCCGCCGCCGATCGCGACGTGCTCCACGCCGCCGTGCCCGGCCGCGGCGCCCGCGGGGAATCGCCGCAAGGACGTCCTCTACTACAACTGGTCGGGCGGCCCGACCGGCGAGGAAGACACCTGCCCCGCGACGACGACCGGCACGTCGGGGCACGGGACGCACACATCCGGCTCGATCGCCGGCGACGCGGCGCCGTACGCGGACTGCGCGGGGTTCACCACCCCGGGCCGGAACGGCGGCGACGGATTGGCGCCCGGCGCGAAGCTCGTCGTCGAGGAGATGGGCGACGGGTTCGAGTACCTCAACGACTTGGGCGGGACGCTGTGGAACCTCACGGACGTCGCCTTCACGACCGGCGCGCGCATCCACTCCAACTCGTGGGGCGGCGCTTGCTACGACGTCTTCGGCGACTGCACGCCGGGATGCACGATGCCGTACGACTCATACGCGCGCGACGCCGACCTCGCGATGTGGAGCCATCCGGACCTCCTCATCGTGACCGCGGCCGGGAACGGCGGCGCGTACTGTCCGGCGCCGATCTCGGTCGGCACGCCCGCGAATGCGAAGAACGTGCTCGCGGTCGGGTCGGTCGGTCATGGGACCGCGGCGACGACGCCTTCGTATTTCACGAGCCCGGGGCCGGTGCACGACGGCCGCCTCGCCCCCGCCGTCGCCGCGCAGGGCGAGTCGACGGTCTCGGCGGCCTCCGACGCGAACCTCGCGACGAACAACTGCGGGACCTGCTCGCTCGACGGCTCGTCGATGTCCGCGCCGACGACCGCAGGGCTCGCCGCGCTCGTGCGCGAGTACTACACCACCGGGTTCTACGCGACGGGGGCGCGCAACCCGGGGAGCGGTTTCGTCCCGTCCGGCGCGCTCCTCAAGGCGACCCTGATCGACGGCGCCGTCGCGCTCGGTGCCAACACGTCCGACCCCGACTTCACCTCCGGGTTCGGGCGCATCGAGCTCGACCGCACGCTCGCGTTCACGGGGGGCCCGTTCGCCCTCCGTGTCGACGACCGCCGTGAGGGAGTCACGACCGGGAGTGTCGTCTCGCACGCCTATGACGTCGCCGCCGGCCAGCCGTTCCGGGCGACCCTCGTCTGGACCGATTATCCCGGCGCCCTCAATGCCGACGTCGCGCGCGTCAACGAGCTGAAGCTCGAGGTCGTCGATCCCTCGGGCACGACCTGGTTCCAGACCCTCGATGCGACGTCCGGCCTGCCCGTTCCGACCTCGAACGGGGCGCTCCCGCACGACACACGGAACGTCGAGGAGCGCCTCGTCTTCGCGACGCCGGCTCCGGGCCGGTGGATCGTCCGCGTGCGCGGGATCGATGTGCCGTTCGGGCCGCAGCCGTTCGCGCTCGTCGTGCGCGGGGCGATGACCGACTGCCCCGCGCCGCCGGCGCCTCCGGCCCCTGCGCTCGGGACGCCGGCCGATCATCAGGTCCAGGTGACGTGGTCGCCGGTCTCGGGCGCAGCGGGCTACAACGTTTACCGCAGCTTCGGCCCGTGCCCCGGCGGACCGTGGGTGCCGGTGGCGACGGCGGTCGCGGGGACCTCGTTCCTCGACACGACGGTCTCGGGCGGCGCCGCCTACAGCTACGTCGTGACCGCGGCCTCCGATCCCTCGGCCGCGTGCGAGTCGGCGCGCTCCGGATGCGCGTCCGTCGTTCCGACGGGCGACTGCACGCTTCTGCCCGCGTTCCACGGTGTGCGCGAGGCAGTCAGCGACGGCTTGAGCGCTTGCTCCGTCGACGTGCGCTGGGATCCCGCGACGGCGTACTGCAGCGGCGGACTCACTTACAACGTGTACCGCGGGACGTCGAGCGGCTTCGTGCCCGGCCCGGGCAATCGCGTCGCGCGGTGCGTCTCAGGGACGACTTTCACCGATTCGGTGAGCCTCGCGTACGGGACGACCTACTGGTACGCCGTCCGCGCCGAGGACGGGACGAGCGGCCATGGCGGCCCCTGTCACGGCGGGAACGAAGAAGCCAACGCGGTAATGGCGGCCGTCGCTCCCGACGGGCCGCCGGCGCTCGGCACCTGGAGCGACGACGCCGGCGACACCGGCACCGCGAAGATGGGTGCGGCTTCACCTTGGTCCGACGATGCGACCGGCGGCCACGCCGCGCCGCACGTCTACACGGGCAACAGCTCCTCCGGCATCTGCGCCGACCTGCCGACGCCGACGATCACGCTCGCCAGCCCCGCACAGGGACCGCAGCTCACGTTCTGGACCAAGCACGACCTCGACTACGACCCGACCGGCGAGATCTTCGGTCGCGAAGGCTCGGTCGGGCAGGTCGAGATCGCGACCGGCCCGTCGTTCACCGGTTGGACCCGTGTGCCGCTCACGCCGGATTACCCCGAGACGGTCGACTTCCCGTACAACCAGTGCACGACGACGCAGAACCCGGGCAACTACTTCACCGGCCTCCACACGACGTACACGCAGTACTCGGCGTCGCTCGCCAACTGGGCCGGCGGCGACGTGAAGATCCGCTTCCACCTGTCCGGAGATCTCCTCTACCCCGGCGGCCACTGGTGGCTCGACGATCTCAGCGTGACGCAGGCGCTCGTCCCCGGCTCGTGCCAGTCGATCGCCGCGGGACCGCCGCCGGTTCCGGACACGATGCACGCGTCCCGAAGCGGCACGTCCGTGGCGATCACGTGGGACGCGACGCAATGCCCCGCCACCGCGGTCAACATCTACCGCGGCGCCATCGGGAGCTTCGCCTCGTTCAACGGCGGAAGCTGCGGGCTTGCGCCGTCGGGAAGCGCCACCGTGGCGATGCCCGACAACTCGTGGTTCCTCGTCGTCGCCACCGACGGTGGATCAACCGACGGCAGCTACGCGAAGGGCGTGACGGGCAGCGAGCTCTTCTACGCCGGCGCGTCCTCGGCCTGTCCGGCGATCGCGGCGCACGTCACGAACAACGCCTGCCCCTAGGAAAGTTCACAGTCGACAGTTCACAGTTGACAGTTTCCGGACTGTGCACTGTCAACTGTCGACTTTTCGCCCGTGCTACGATCCCCGGATGCCTGAATTCATTTTCACCATGAAAGATCTCCGCAAGACCGTCCCGCCGAAGCGGGAGATCTTGAAGGGGATCTGGCTCTCGTTCTTCTACGGCGCGAAGATCGGCGTGCTCGGCCACAACGGTGCGGGCAAGTCGTCGCTCTTGCGCATCATGGCCGGCCAGGACGATCAGTTCACCGGCGACGCGTTTCCCGGGAAGGGCGCCACGGTCGGGTTCCTCCAGCAGGAGCCCCAGCTCGATCCGGCCAAGACCGTCCTCGGCAACGTCGAGGAAGGGGTCGCCAAGCAGAAGGCGATCGTCGATCGCTACAACGAGCTGATGGCGAACTACACGGAGGAGACGGCCGACGAGGCCGCGAAGCTCCAGGACCAGATCGACTCGCAGAACCTCTGGGACCTCGACACGCACCTCGAGATCGCGATGGACGCGCTCCGCTGCCCGCCGGGCGACGCCGACGTCACGAAGCTCTCGGGCGGCGAGAGGCGTCGCGTCGCGCTCTGCCGGTTGCTCCTCCAGAAGCCGGACCTCCTCCTCCTCGACGAGCCGACGAACCACCTCGACGCCGAGTCGGTGGCGTGGCTCGAGCGGCACCTGAAGGAGTACGAGGGCACCGTCGTCGCGATCACGCACGACCGTTACTTCCTCGACAACGTCGCGGGCTGGATCCTCGAGCTCGACCGAGGCGCGGGGATCCCGTGGGAGGGGAACTACTCCTCCTGGCTCGATCAGAAGCAGCGCCGCCTCGCGCAGGAAGAGAAGGCATCGACCGCGCGCCAGAAGACCCTCGAGCACGAGCTCGAATGGGTGCGCATGGCTCCGCGCGCGCGGCACGCGAAGAGCAAGGCGCGCATCACGGCGTACGAAGAGCTGCTCCGCCAGGACACCGAGAAGCGGATGGATCAGCTCGAGGAGCTCTACCTCCCCGCCGGCCCGCGCCTGGGCGATGTCGTCGTCGAGGCGAAGGGCCTCCGCAAGGGCTACGGCGACAACGTCCTCATGGAGGACCTGGCGTTCAACCTCCCGCCCGGCGGCATCGTCGGCGTCATCGGCCCGAACGGCGCCGGCAAGACGACGCTCTTCCGCATGATCGTCGGCCAGGAGAAGCCCGACGCGGGGACGCTACGGATCGGCGAGACCGTGAAGCTCTCGTACGTCGATCAGAGCCGCGACGTCCTCAAGGACGACGACACCGTCTGGCAGGCGATCTCCGAAGGCCACGACCTCATCGCCCTCGGGAAGCGCGAGGTCCCGTCGCGCGCGTACTGCTCGTGGTTCAACTTCAAGGGCTCGGACCAGCAGAAGCCGGTGAAGGCGCTGTCGGGCGGCGAGCGGAACCGCGTTCACATGGCGCGGATGTTCAAGGCGGGCGGGAACGTCCTCCTGCTCGACGAGCCGACGAACGATCTCGACGTCGACACGCTGCGCGCGCTCGAAGAAGCGCTCGTCAATTTCGCGGGCTGCGCGGTGATCATCTCGCACGACCGCTGGTTCCTCGACCGCATCGCGACGCACATCCTCGCCTTCGAGGGCGACAGCCAGGTCGTGTGGTTCGAGGGGAACTACCAGGAGTACGAGGCCGACAAGAAGCGCCGGCTCGGAGCGGAAGCGGACCAGCCGCACCGCATCAAGTATCGGAAGCTGACGAGATCCTAAGAAAGTCAACAGTCAACAGTCGACAGTCAACAGTTTCCGGAATCGGAACCGTCGACTGTTAACTGTCGACTGTCGACTGTGAACTTCTTCTCAGCTTGCCTGCGTGATCTTGGTCGCGTCCAGCCAGTTCTTGCCATCCTTCTGCGTGACCTTGCCGGTGGCGACGACGTTCTTCTCGCCCTTGCAAACGTGTCCGAACTCTTCGGCCACCTTGTTCTTGGCGACGTAGTACTGCGTCTCCTTGCCGTCGACGGTCGCGACGATGACGTTCTGGCACTCCTTCTGACCTTCGACCTTCAGCGCGCACTTCGCGCAGACCAGTTTGCCGGTCACCGTGACGTCCTTCGCGTCGCCCGCGAAGGTGAGGGAGGCGAGGCCGATGATGGCCACGAGGGCCAGGAGCAGACGGACGATCTTCATGGGCAGACTCCTCTTGGGATGGGTCCCGCGTCATTCTATCGCGGGATTCCGGTGGCGCCAGAATCCGGGCGCGCGCGGCGGGGGCCGCGGCCGGCGCGCTTGACACCACCGTCCCCCTGCGTCACCCTTCCCTGGGGCGGCAAACATGCGACAGGCTTCGCTGCAGACACTGCAACACCTCGTCGACCGGCTCGACGCCTCCGTGCGTCTGGGCGAGGTCCACACGGTCACGAGCCACGTCAAGACCGCCCTGTGCGACCTGATCCGTGCGCACACGCTCGAGATCCCCGACAAGTTCTGCCGCCCGCACCCCGACCGCTACGCCCGACGCCTCCTCCACCGGAACGAGGAGCTGGGCTACACCGCGGTCGTCATGACGTGGGGTCCTGGACAGCAGACGACCCTCCACGACCACCACGGCATGTGGTGCGTCGAAGGGGTCATCGCGGGCGAGATGAGTGTCACCCGCTACGACCTGCTCGAGAAGGTCGAGGGGCGCTACAAGTTCACGCTCGTCGAGGAGGTCTTGGCCGGCGTCGGGTCGTCGGGGGCGCTGATCCCGCCGTACGAGTACCACGTGCTCGGTAACGCCCTCTCCGACCGGAATTCCGTCACCCTCCACATCTACGGCGGCGAGATGGACCGCTGCAGCATCTTCGAGCCGGAGGCCGACGGCTTGTGGCGCCGGAGCGAGAAGCGCCTCCAGTACGACGAGTAGGCCCGACTCCCTTTGCCTTCGAAGAACGGAGTGCTCGCGGTCCTACCGGGGCTTGCCCTCGTGGTGGCCCTGGCCGTCGTCGCCCGCTTGATCCACGGCCGCGTCCCTCCCGACATCGGGAAGCTCGTCGGCGAGGTGATCTTCGCGGTGATCTTGGGCCTCGCGGTCGGGAACATCTTCCGCATCCCCAAGTTCGCCGAGCCCGGGATCAAGTTCGCGTTTCAGACCCTCCTCCGCCTCGCGATCGTCCTCCTCGGTGCGACGTTCACGTTCACAGCGGCGCTGTCGATCGGGGCGCGCGCGCTCCTCATGGTCGTCGCCCTCATGACGCTCGCGCTCCTGACGGCTCATGCCCTCGGCAGAATCGTCGGCGTGCCCGGCAAGCTCTCCACGCTGATCGGCGTCGGCACCGCCGTGTGCGGGAATACCGCGATCTCGGCGGTCGCCCCGGTCATCGGCGCTGCGGACGAGGAGACCTCGTTCGCAATCGCGACGAACACCCTCTTCGGCACGCTCGCGGTCTTCGCGTACCCGATCCTCGGCCATGCCCTCCACCTCTCCGACCCCGCGTTCGGCACGTGGGCGGGGACGGCGGTCAACGACACGTCGCAGGTCGTCGCGACCGGCTTCGCCTACAGCGCGGCCGCCGGGAAAGTGGCGACCGTCGTCAAGCTGACACGGAACACGCTCATGGGCGGGGTCATCATCCTCATGGCGGTCCTCTACGGGAGGAGCGCCACCGGCTCGATCGGCCAGCGCGTGAAGCAGTCGGTGCCCCTGTTCGTCCTCGGCTTCCTCCTCACGTGCCTCCTCAACACCGTGGGGGTCCTGGCGACCGTGGGGAACCTCCTCCACCGTGACCTCTCCGCCGACGCGCAGACCGCCGCCAAGTTCCTCGTGCTGGTGGCCCTGGCCGGCGTCGGGCTCGGCACGCGCTTCTCGGCGATGCGACGGATCGGCCTCCGCCCGTTCTGGGTCGGGCTCGCGACCGCCCTCGTCACCGCCGGCGCCAGTTACGCCATGATCCACGCCTTCGGCGCCGCCGCGTCCGCGTGACGCGGCTCCGCCCGAAAGTGCGTTAGTCTTTTTCTTTCGCAAGGGGGTCGACATGAAGGGCTGGCGTTTCGCCGTCGGCATCACGGCGTCGCTTCTCGTCATCGCCAACGGCGTCATGCACACACTCGTCGGCTGGAAGGTGATGCGCGCGGCGCTCGACGCCGCCGGAGTCGGCTCGGACGTCGTCGACAACCTCGGCCTGGGCTGGACGTTCGGAGGCGTCGCGATGTTCGCGTTCGGAGCGATTGCGATCGCGTCGTTCCTCGCGCGGAAGCGGAACCCTCAGGCATCGCTCGGCGCGGTCGCGATCATCGCGCTCGCCTATCTCCTGTTCGGGATCGGCGCGTTCGTCGCCAGCCGGTTCAATCCGTTCTTCCTCGTCTTCATCGTGCCGGGCGCCCTCCTCGGCCTCGCCGTGTGGCCCGAGAAGGCGTGATGCGCGCGGCCGCCGCCGCGCTGACCACCCTGGCGCTCGCCGGGTGCCGCGCCCCGGGCGCGCCGCGGACCGACGCCGCGGGAATCGGCCAGGTCTGGGTGCCGGCCGGCAGCTTCACGATGGGAACGACCGAAGGCGAGATCGCGCTGCTGCGCGCGGAGAAGCCGCCGGACTGGGTCGCGCGCGCGGTGGGGCGTGAGGCGCCCGCGCACCACGTGAGCCTCTCGCACGGGTTCTGGATCGATGAGCGCGAGGTCACGAATGCCGCGTTCGACCGCTTCGTCAAGGACGGCGGGTACGGACGCCGCGATCTCTGGTCGGCCGACGGGCTCGCGTGGCTCGCGCACCAGGATCGCGCTGCCCTTCCCGCTACGTGCCTCGGCACGGAGCCCGAGATGCCGCGGCGGTGCGTGACCTGGTTCGAGGCCGAGGCGTACGCGCGGTGGCGCGGCGGGCGCCTCCCGACCGAAGCCGAGTGGGAATTCGCCGCGCGCGGCCCGGCCTCGTCGGTCTACCCCTGGGGCATGGCGTTCGACGCGTCGCGCTGCAACGTCGAGGACAGCCCGGGTCCGACTCCCGCGGGGAAGTTCCCGTCGGGGCGGAGTTGGGTCGGCGCCTCCGACATGGCGGGAAACGCGATGGAGTGGGTCTCCGACTGGCTCGCGCCGTACGCCGTCGACGACGTCACCGATCCGGCGGGGCCCTCCACCGGAAAGGTGAAGGTCGAGAAGGGCGGCTGGTGGGGCGCGAACCGGTACGTTGCGCGGGCCGCCTATCGCCACTTCGAGGATCCGCCGAGCTACGGCGACAAGCACATCGGCTTCCGTGTCGTGACCGACGAGCGATGACGGGAATCGCCGTGCGCACGGCGCTCCGCGCGGGCGATCTCGACGAGATCGTCCGCCTCCACGGAACGGTCTACGCGAGCGAGTGCGGCTTCAACGCGACCTTCGAGACCTACGTCGCAGGTCCGCTGGCGGCGTTCGGTGCCAGGACGTCGCGTCACGAGCGGATCTGGATCGCCGAATCCGAAGGGCGCATCGTCGGCTGCATCGCGATCGTCGACACGGGAACGCGGATCGCGCAGCTCCGCTGGTACCTCGTCTCCCCGGCCGCGCGGGGCGCCGGGCTCGGCACCGCCCTCCTCGACGAGGCGATCGCATTCGCTCGCCAGTCGGGGTACCGAACGATCTTCCTCTGGACGGTGAGCCTGCTGACCGCGGCGGCCCGGCGCTACGAGGCCGCGGGGTTCGCCAAGGTCGAGGAGCGGGCCGGCCGGCACTGGGGAGTCGAGGTCGTCGAAGAGCGTTACGACCTCATGCTGGCCGACAACGCCGGTCATCTTCCAAACTCGCGGGTTTCCTAGGTTCTTTTCAGGAAAAACGCGCTTCGGAGGCTTGCCGCCGGGCCCCCGGCAACCAACATTGGCCGCATGGATACGATGCGTGCCTCAGGCGTCGCCGTCGTCGCGCGATTCGTCGACGGCCGCGTGCTCAAGGGGACGACCCACGACTTCTCGCCAAGCAAGGAGGTCTTCCACCTGCACGGCGTCTGCGACGCGAGCGCGCGCGGCCTCCTGGTCCCGCTCGCGTCGTTGAAGGCCGTCTTCTTCGTGAAGACGTACGACGGGAACGCCAGGCACGTCGAGAACCTCGACGTCGCCGGCGCCGCGGGCCAGGGCCGCCGCATCATCGTGACGTTCATGGACGACGAGGTCGTCGCCGGATTCACGACCGGCTACGCGAAGGACAAGCAGGGATTCTTCGTCGTCCCGGCCGATCCGCGCAGCAACAACGCGCGCATCTACGTCGTCACCGCCGCGGTGAAGACCATCGCCTGGGCCGAATGCCCGGCCGCTAAGCTCGGCGCGTAATAGAAGTGGGACAGTAACCGAGTTTTTTCTACACAGACACAGAGGGGACAGCTTCCGAAACTCGCACCTCAGTGTTTCGGAAGCTGTCCCCTCTGTGTCTGTGTAGAAAAAACTCGGTTACTGTCCCCTTACTATTTCGCGGCGGCCTCGAAGTGGAAGTGGACCTCCATCGTCGGGAAGGTCCACGACTTCGGCAGGGGCGGAAACGGCGCGGCGGCTTTCACCGCGGCGACGGCGGCATCGTCCCAGGGCTTGAAACCGGTCAGCATGTTTTCGCGGAGGCCGGAGAGCTTGCCGTCCGTCGCGATCTCGGCGATCAGTACGGTTTTCTTCCCCACCGGGGCGCCCGCGGGCGCGTGCCACGCCTTGCGGACCTTCTCGGCCGCCACCTTCTGATAGGCCACGTCGGTGAACGCGGGGGTGAAGTAGGCGGTGAACCGCGGCACGATCTTGCCCGCCGCGAAGGCGCTCCCGATGAAGAGAAGGCCGGCGAGCGCGAGACAGCCGAATCGCATGGGCGGCATTCTAGCCCTTGACAGCGGCGCGGGATGGTCTAACCTTCTATCCGCATTGACGGATGGAGTCCTGATGAGCCGCGCCCCCGCGATCCTCCAGCAGATGACGGTCCTCGGCGACCCGTTCCGGAGCCGCCTCCTCGCCGTCCTCGAGCGCGGGGAGCTGACCGTCGGCGAGATCTGCCGCGTCCTCCAGGCGCCGCAGTCGACCGTCAGCCGCCATCTGAAGGCGCTCGCCGACGCGGGCTGGCTCGTCTCGCGCCCCGACGGCACGAATCGGCGTTACGCGCTCCACACCGCCGGCCTTCCCCCGGGCTCACGCGCCCTCTGGCTCGTCGTGCGCAAGGAGCTGGCCGACACGCCGGCGTCACGCCAGGACGAGCGCCGGCTCGAAGATGTCCTCGCCGATCGCCGCACGCGCTCGCAGGCGTTCTTCGCCGCGGGGGCGGCGCAGTGGGATCGCGTACGGGACGAGATGTTCGGTCACGGCTTCTTCCTGCCGGCGCTCCTCGGTCTCGCGGACGACCGTACCGTCGTAGGCGATCTCGGGTGCGGCACCGGCCCCGTCGCCGAGGCGATCGCGCCGTACGTCGGCCGCGTCGTGGCCGTCGACGCCTCCCCCGCCATGCTCCGCGCGGCGCGCAAGCGCCTCGCGCGCTTCCCGAACGTCGAGGTCAAGGCCGGCGCGCTCGAGGCGCTCCCGCTCGATGACGCGTCGCTCGACGCCGCGATCGTCGTCCTCGTCCTTCACCATGTCGAAGACCCAGCGGCCGCGCTCCGCGAGGTCGCCCGCACGCTCAAGCCGTCCGGCCGGCTCGTCGTCGTCGACATGCTCCCGCACGACCGCGAGGAGTACCGGCAGCACATGGGGCACCGCTGGCTCGGCTTCCAGGAGGCCGACATCCTGCGCGCCCTGGAAGAGGCCGGGCTCGCGGAGGCGCGCGTCCGCCCGCTCCCCGCCGATCCCAAAGCCAAGGGTCCCGTCCTCTTCGCGGCGCGCGCCGTCCGGCCCGCCGTCACGAAAGAACGTCAAGCCGCGTCGTCGCGACGCTGAGGAGATCCCCGATGTCCCGCACCGTCACCGACACCGTCCACGCCTTCGACGCCGCCGCCAAAAGCGGCCGCGTCCCGTACAAGGTCGCCGACCTCGCCTTGGCAGAGCTCGGCCGCAAGGAGATCCGCCTCGCGGAGCACGAGATGCCCGGGCTCATGGCGATCCGTCGCAAGCACGCGGCCGGGAAGCCGCTCGCCGGCGCCCGGGTCATGGGCTCGCTCCACATGACCGTGCAGACGGCGGTGCTGATCGAGACCTTGGCCGATCTTGGTGCCGACGTGCGCTGGGTCTCGTGCAACATCTTCTCGACCCAGGATCACGCCGCCGCCGCGGTCGTCGTCGGTCGCCAGGAGACCGGCGGGACGATGAAGGCGCCGCGCGGGATCCCCGTCTTCGCGTGGAAGGGTGAGACGCTCGAGGAGTACTGGTGGTGCACGAGCGAGGCGCTCCAGTGGCCCGACGGCTCTGGCCCGACCCTCCTCGTCGACGACGGCGGCGACGCCACGCTCCTCGTCCACAAGGGCGCCGAGTTCGAGACGAAGGGCGCGGTGCCCTCGTTCGACGCGAACGCCGACCCCGAAGAGTGGGGCGTCATCCTCGATCTCATCCGCGCCGAGATGAAGAAGAGCCCCCGCCGGTGGCGCGACGTCGCGAAGGATCTCCGCGGCGTCTCCGAGGAGACGACCACGGGCGTCCACCGGCTCTACCAGATGATGGAGGCCGGCACGCTCCTCTTCCCCGCGATCAACGTCAACGACTCGGTGACGAAGAGCAAGTTCGACAACATCTACGGCTGCCGCCACTCGCTCCCCGACGGCCTCGCCCGCGCCACCGACGTCATGCTCGGCGGCAAGGTCGCGGTCGTCATGGGCTTCGGCGAGGTCGGCAAGGGCTGCGCCCAGGCGCTCAAGGGCCAGGGCTGCCGCGTCGTCGTCGCCGAGATCGATCCGATCTGCGCGCTCCAGGCCGCGATGGAGGGCTACCAGGTCTCGACGCTCGAGGACGTGCTCGGCACCGCCGACATCTTCATCACCGCGACCGGCAACAAGGGAATCATCACCGCCGCGCAGATGGCGAAGATGAAGGACAAGGCGATCGTCGGGAACATCGGCCACTTCGACAACGAGATCGACATGGCCGGCCTCAAGAAGTTCCCCGGGATCAACCGCATCAACATCAAGCCGCAGTACGACGAGTGGGTCTTCCCCGACGGCCACTCGATCCTCGTGCTCGCCGAGGGGCGCCTCTTGAACCTCGGCTGCGCCACCGGCCACCCGAGCTTCGTCATGTCGGCGTCGTTCACGAACCAGGTGCTCGCGCAGCTCGAGCTGCATCTCAACAACGCGAAGTACGAGCGGAAGGTCTACGTGCTCCCGAAGGCGCTCGACGAGGAGGTGGCCCGCCTCCACCTCGACCACCTCGGTGTGCGGCTCACGAAGCTCACGCAGGAGCAGGCCGACTACCTCGGCATCCCGGTGACCGGGCCGTACAAGCCCGACCACTACCGCTACTGACTGCGGCGGGACAGTAACCGAGTTTTTCTGACGGTGTCAGAAAAACCCGGTTACTGTCCCCATCACGGTCCGCACGGTGCGGCGTTCGGGATGACCGTGCCGTTCGAGTCGGTGCCGAGCGCGCTCTCCGCGCACCCGCTCACCTCCGACACCAGGTAGTAGAAGACGCCACCCGGCGGCGGGATCGCTGCGTCCGTCGACACGAGCGCGCCGTCCCCGTGGCTGTCGCCCGCCTCGAAGCAGGTCTGGTCGTAAACGGGGAAGACACCGCGGTAGGTGTTGTAGTGGAGCGCGCCGGAGACCGCGGACCACGTCATGACGGTCTTCGAGGTGAAGACCAGGCCGGTGACTCCGCCGGGTGGGATCGCCGTGTGGACGCAGCCGCCGGTTACCGGGTCGCAGCTGTCCGCCGTGCACGTGTTCGAGTCGTCACAGGCCGCCAGCTGGCCCACACAGACCGGTCCCGCCGGGCCGCTGACGCAGGTGTCGCCGGTCGTGCAGCGGTTCCCGTCGTTGCAGAGGGCGCCGACGAGAGGCGACGACGTGCACACGCCGCCCACGCACGCGTCGGCCGTGCACGGGTTGCCGTCGTCGCAGACGATCGGCGGGAAGGAGCACGCGCCCGTCGCGGGATCGCACAGGTCGGCCGTGCACGGGTCCGCGTCGGCGCACGTGGGCGTGCCCTGGCACGTCGGGATCGGGTTGCCCGGCTGCGTCACGCAGCTGTCCTGGTGCGTGCAGAGATCGCCGTCGTCGCACGGCGCCCCCGGGTTCGGTGTGTAGACGCACGCGCCACTGGCCACCGCGCACGTGTCGGTGGTGCACGGATTCGCGTCGTCGCAGACCACGGGCGTGAAGACGCAGCCGCCGGCCGTGGGAGAGCAATGGTCGATCGTGCAGGGGTTGCCGTCGTTGCAGACGACCGGCGTGCCGCAGGTACCGGAGATGCAGCGCGTGCCGGTCGTGCAGGGGTTCCCGTCGTCGCACGTCGTCCCGTTCGGAACGTTCGCGTACTGGCACTGGCCGGTCGCGGGGTTGCACGTGTCGACGGTGCACGGGCTGCCGTCGTCGCACTCGGCGTCGGTCTGGCAGATCTCGGTCGGCGCCAGGTACGCTCCGACGCCGGCGTCGTTCACGCAGATCTCGAGCTCCGAGGCAAGCGCGGTGCGAACTGCCGCGCCGTCGGCGACGAGGTCGCGCGCGTTGACGCTCGACGGGCACGCCGGGTTCGGGCCGGGGATCCCGGGCGCCTGGAACGCCGCAGCGATCGCGCTGGCGACCGCGGCCGCGTTGCTACCGGCCGGAATCACGATGATGATCCCGCATTCCCCCAACCCCGACCGCTCGGTGATCCCGATCGTCCCACCTGCCGCCCCGACGGCCGCGGTCGTGAAGCGCACCTTCATGCTGCGAATTCGCCCCTCGACCGTGTCGTCGATCCCGCTCAAGCTGAAGCACGCCCCGGGGGCCTGGCCGGGGGACGTGCGCATCGACGGAACGAGCGCGCTGCCGGTGATCTCCGGCGCTTGGAGGACGAGACTGCCGGAGTGTGGGAACTGGTCCTCGACGGCTCCGGTCGTCGCCGGCTCCTGCACCGATGCGGTGACGCCGCTCGCCGCGCACGACGGGTCGCCGTTCACCGCATCGCTCGCCGCATGGAGCACGCTCGACTGAGTCTGACCCGCGGTGAACGAGACGGGGACCGAGCAGAGGACGTGCGTCGCGCCCCCGCCGGCCTGGACCGCGGGCACCAGCTGGAACCCTCCGGCGTGCGCCATCGGGCTCGGGCCCGCCCCACCGATCGTCAACAACGCGCTCGGCGGTCCGGCGCTCGACGGGACGGCTGCGGTGGCCGCGGTCGCGATCTCTGTCCCGCAATCGACCTCGATCGACGACGGAGGAGCCCCGTTCTCGATGCAATCGGCCGCGTCGGCGCTCAGGCAATGCCCCTGCGTGCATCCCCACACGACCGGAAGGTCCTGGAAAACACCGCTCTTCGTCGACACGAGCACGCCTTCGGCGTCGGTGTGCACGGTCCCGCCGAGCGCGTCGAGCGTTCCCGAGGCGCACACCCGCCCGCTCGCCGCCTTGACCTTGATCGAGCAGCCGAGGTTCGCGCGGTAGCCGCCGCCGAACGCCGGCTGGTCGAGGACGAGCTTCTTGATAGGCCCCTCGACATAGCTTTTCACGAACACCGGCGTGAGCACGTACGCGCCACGCCCATGCGTCGCGGCGTAGGTTCGCGAGCGCGTGGCGTCGATCGCGAATGCGTAAACCGGAACGTTCGGGAGCCCGGCGCTGAAGCGGTACCACGAGGCGCCGCCGTTGATGCTCTTGTAGATCCCGTTGTCGGTCCCGAGCAGGAGGCTGCTGCCGTTGCTGGGATCGGCCACGATCGTGTTCGCAGGGACGCCGTTCATGCCGGTGGTCGAGCCGGTCGGCCCCCAGGTCGCACCGCCGTCGGTCGTCTTGTAGACGTGCACGCCGGGGCCGAACCCCGAGACGGTGGCGTACGCCGTCGTCGACGTCGCGGGGTCGACGGCGATCCAGGTGATCGGTGCGCCGGGCAGGCCCGCGCCGTGCACCGGCCAGCAGCCCAGGCTGCTGCACGCGCCGGTCGAGACCCAGATGTTGCCGCTGTAATAACCCAGGTAGATGCGGTTCTGCTCCGACGGCGCGTCGGCGACGGCGGTCACCGCGTCGGTGCCGCCGACGATCTCCGGCTCCGCGACGGAGCTGAGCGTCGGGCTGATGTCGTTGAAATTGACGAGCACGTTCGTATTGTTCCAGAGGTGCGTCGTCCCGAAGAGGATCACGCCGCCCACGGTCTCCATCATCGGCGGATAGAACGAGCGCGGCTCGAGCGTGTTGATCCCGATGTCGTAGTTGAACGTCGTCTGATCCTGCCAGCTGCCTCCACCGTCGAGCGACCGGACCGGCAGCACCTTGTCGCCCTCATTCGACGTGATGTACATGTTCTTCACGTTGTACGCCTCGAGGATCGAGAAGCCGCCGTCGCCGCAGCACTTCAGGTGCTCCCACTGCTTCGACCCGGTCCAGCGCATCCCGGAGTTGTCCTGCGTTCCGCCGATCACGTCGGTGGTGAGAGGCGATGTCGCGATCGATTGGAACTCGATCGTGTCGAGGCCGCCGGACGCCTTCGGCGTCCAGTTGTTGCCGCCGTCGGTCGAAGTGGCGATCCCTCCGTCGTTCGCGTCGTAGGCACGGTTCGTCGCCGTGTCGTGGAAGACGACCCGGTGATGGTCGGGGTGGAGCATCCAGAAGTCGTCGAGCGAGGTCGCGACCGTGTTGTCGTCCGACTGGCCCCACGACCGTCCGTTGTCGTTCGATTGGCAGAGGTGATAGCCGCCGAGGAAGAGCGTCGCCGGATCGGTGGGCGAGATCGTCAGCGCGTGCATGTACCGGGTGTAAGCGCTCGGGCATGTGAGATCGAAGCCCGGGAACGTTCGCTGCGTCGTGCCCGCATAGCGCTGGATCCAGTGGATGCCGCCGTCGGTCGACTCGTAGATCGACGCCTCGCAGTCGTTGAGCAGCCGGTCGGGGCACTGGCCGAAGCTCGCGTAGAGATGGAGGTGATCCTGACGGTAGATGTCGATCTCGACGTGATCGAACGTGTCGGTCGTCGGGTTCGGGAGGCCGTACGTGAAGGGGCACCCGTTCGGCCTCGGAATCCCGGGATCGAGCGGGCACCAGGTAGCGCCTCCGTCGGTGGTCTTGAAGATGCCGCGGCCGAGGAAGCCAGCGTAGAGGACGCTGGCGTTCGTCGGGTCCATCTCGAGATCGGTCGGTCGCCCGGTGCCGGGAATGACGCTTCCCGGGACGGTGAGCTTGTTCCAGCTCCCCCCGTTGTTCAGCGACTTGTAGATCCCCCACCCTCCGGGCGACGGCTCGAGTGCCGAGACCGTCGACTCGGACGCCGATGCGGTGACGCCGCTCGACAGCGTGATGTAGAGGACCTGGCTCGCGCCGGAGGTCGTCCGGTCGAGCACGACGTTGTAGATCGATCCGTGCGTGAAGTCGTAGGTCGGCTTGCCGTCCGAGAGCGTCCAGTGCACTCCCGACATGTCGCTCGTTCCCACGAGGAGGCCGGCGCCGTAGTAGGTGTCGCGCCGGATCGCGTTCTCCCCTGTGCCGGCATAGATCGCGCTGCAGCCGCTCCCCGCTGTGCAGCCCGCGATTGCGACCGCGCCGATCGCGAGCGACGCTTGATCGTCCGACGTCGGCGCCCAAGTCGAGCCTCCGTCGGTCGAATGCCAGACACCGCCTCCTGCGGTGCCGATCCAGATGTCGTTCGGATCTTGCGGGTCGGCCGCGATCGACGTCGCGCGCCCGGTCTCGCCGCCGGGAAAGAAGCAGCAGGTCGGCGCGGGGCCGATCGAGCTCCACTTGTAGCCGCCGATCGCGACCCCGGCGTTCGCGGACACGGCGAGCTGCAATAGGAAGAAGACGAAGAGCGGGATCGAGAGGAAACGTCGCGACATGGCTGGACCCCCCGACCGCGGAGGTTACGCCTGCGCTGTGACGTCGCGAATGTGAATTCTTCGCTCGACACATCACAACCAAGTCGACCAGTTCACTCCGGTAAGGAGAGCGTTCAGGTTCATCGCGCGTTGCCAAAGGGCGGAAGCTGTTTCCGCTGTCCGAGCTGCGTCAGGATTCCCGGCTGCAAGGCCTGACGGTCGACTACTTCGCGTAGATTCCGTCGAACGACGTCGTCCACGTCTTTCCGTCGTCGCTCGAGACCGTCCACGTCTGGCGGACTCTGCCGCCGTCGAGCTTCGTCCAGACGATCCGGTTGATCACCGGCTCGCTCTTGCTTCCGCGTCCCGGCCCTTCGAGAACCATCTTGCCGTCGACGATGCCGCCGGAGAGTTGCAGCAGGCCGCCCTGGCTGTCGACCCAGATCTGGTGCCACTTACCGTCCGTCGCATCGTAGAGATTGAAGCTCTGCCCCGTGCCGCCCTTGGCCCCGCTCCAGTGCTCGTGGAGGACACAGCCCTGTTCTTCCGCCGTGATCCGATTCGAGCCCGCGCGCGCGCCCTGCGCGTTCGTGACGTTCCACTCGCCGAGCCAGAAATCGAATTGACGGTTCTCGGGCGCGCTGCACGGCTTCTGCGGCGGGGGCTTCGGAGGAGCGTCCTGCGCGGCCGACCAACCTCCCAGTCCGAGTGCGAGCGTTCCAAAGACGATGGCATGCAGTCGCATGACGCCCCTCCGAAGGAATGAAGTGTCTCGTACTACGCGCTTGAATTTGCCCGGACGATCGATCTTGTCGCGGCATTCGCTCCGCGCGATCCGTCCCCACTAGGTCAGCTCGAACTCCGCGACGATCGGGAGGTGGTCGCTCGCGACGCGGGAGACCGCGAGGCGGCAGCCGCGCGCGGCGATGAGACGCAGGGGCCCGCGGAAGTAGATGCGATCGAGCGTGCCGGTCGGCGTGAACGAGGGGTACGTCCGGATGCGCGCCGGGTAGCCGAAGCGATCGCCGGTCGCCGATCTGAATCCGAGGATGTCGAGGAAGATCGGGTGGAGCTGGCTGAGCCAGTCGTTGAAATCGCCCCCGACGAAGCACGGAGCATCCTGCGGCACGTCCTCGAACTCCTTCGAGCGCACGAGCTCGCCGACCTGGCGCATGCGCTCATTGGCGGAGAGGCCGAGGTGGAGGTTGAAGACGTCGAGGATGCGGGGCGTCTTGTGCTGCGGCTTCTCGATCGCGATGCGCGCGTGCATGCAGCCGCGACGCTTCCGCGTGCCGATCGTCAGGTCGATGTTGCGGGTGATGAGCAAGGGCCAACGGCTGAGGATGGCGTTTCCGTAGCGGCCCTTCCGGAGCGAGACGTTGTAGCCGGCGGCGACGTGCGCGTAGCCGGCTTCCTTGCCGATCTCCCGGGCGAGGTCCATCTCGCGCGAGCGCGGCGCGCCCTCGTCGACTTCCTGGAGGAGGGCGAGGTCGGCGTCGTGGTGCTTCAAGATGTCGATCACGCGATCCGGGCGGAAGCGGCGATCGACCCCGATCGCCCGGTGGATGTTGTAGGTGACGAGCTTGACGATCATCGCGCGCTCGCCTCCGCGATCGCGGACGTGAGGGCGCGCGTGCCCTGCGGTCCTCCGAGGAACTCCTCGACGACGGCGCGCGACGGTCGCTCGAGGCCGAAGCGGTAGAGCCGCTCGGAGAGCCGTGCGTAGAGCGCCGGCGACGGATCCTCGAACGCCCGCGCGCCGTAGAGCTCCCGCACCCGCGCGCGGAGCGCCGAGGTGATGACGGCCCCGAGCGCGTAGTTCGTCATGTAGCCGGGGGCGTCGATGAGCTGGCCGCGCATCGCCCACCAGGGAAGCTCGGGATGCGGAGCGATTCCGAGGTACTCGGTGGTGATGGTCGTCCAGATCACGCTCGGGTGGACGGAGGAGGCCTGGACACGGATCTCGAAGAGCGCCCAGGCGACATCCATCATCGTCGCGGCGAGCGCCTCGCGGACGAGCGCGCGCCGGTCGACATCCACGCCGATGTAGCGGCGCACGAACCCCGGCTCGTAAGCCTCGGTGCCGAGCATGTCGGCGAGCGCCTCCGTGAAGACGTCGTCGTCGGGCCAATCGTTGAACGCGGGCCGAGTCCGGATCGCGGCGATGTGCGCCGCGTGCCCCATCTCGTGCATCAGCTCGTAGACATTGCCGAGACCGCCTTCGGCGTACGAGGTCGAGATCAAGAACCGCCCATGCTGGAACGTATCTCCCGAAAGCCGTCCATGCCGTAGAAAATCGGTGAAGGCGACCGGATCCTTCCCGGGACGAGGCAAGAGGTCGAGCCTCACATGGAGCGCTTCGGGATCCGCGCCGAGGTCGCGGTAGTAGCGGAGCGCGGTCTCGATCGCGACATCGCGCGGAAGCCTCGGCGCCAGCGCGCGGCTCGCAGCGGTGTTCTCGTGGAACCAATCCCACGGCTCGACCGGCTTCGCCGAGGGAAGCTGGTCCCGCCACGCGTTGAGGATCGTCGTGAGGAGCGCTTCGAGCGCGCCGACCGACATCCCCCACGCCTGCGCCTTCTTGGTCACTTCGGCGGTGAAGGTCTCCCGTCGCGACGCGACGAGCGAGGGATACGGACCGCTGATGGTCTCCCACATCGGAGCGAGGGCGAGGAACAACCGGCGGCGCCGCTCGGGATCGGGCTCGGACCCGAGCCGGCTCAGCACGGTCAGGCGGTCGAGCGTCTCGCCGTCGAACCGGATCGAGGACGCGGCCTTGCCGAACGCCTCGTACACGCGCTTCGCCTCCGCGTCGGGAGCTGAATCATCCGGGCCGATGGCGTGCCTCATCGCGTCGACGGCGCGGTCGTCCGCGCCCGGCGCGACGGTGCGAAGTGCTTCCTCGACCGACCGTACGGCCCGCGCTCGCGCGCGCTCGTGCGCCGGTGACGGCGTGCGCCGCTGCAGATCGTCGGCGTCGCGGAACGCGACGAATGCGCGCTCGGCCGCCGCGAGCTTCGGGGCCGAGGCGAGCGCCGCCGCGAGGAGAAGCGCCTCCACGGAGGAATTCTACGTTCGGCGCTTGCGGGCGCTCAGGATCGGCACCTGCCAGACGGCGTACCCCTCGGGGTCGCGGATGCAGGCGATCATGTCGTCGAAGTACGCGAGCGCCTCCTCGCGCGTGAACGGCGTGTACTGGGCGATCGGATCGACGTAACCGTCGCGCCACGCTTCCCAGATGCCGGCGAACGTCTCGCGTGGCACCCGGATCGTGTCGACGACGACGTAGTGCATCCGGATCTCGTCGACCGGGAGCTTCTTCAGGTGATGGAAGCCGTCGCGCCCGATGTGCAGGTCGGTCCCCGTCGCGCGCCCGAACGCCGGCGGACCGATCTTCCAGAAGTGGTCGGCGTCGAGCTTCGTCGGCGCCATCTGGATCATGCCGTAATCCTCGACGAGGAGGTGAAGCCGTCCGCCCGGCTTCAGGACGCGGACCATCTCCGCCATCGCCTCGTGCGGGCGCGGAACCGCCTGGAGCATGTGGCGGCACACGACGAGGTCGAAGGTGCCCTCACCGAACGGGAGCGCGAACGCGTCCGCGGTGCGGAAGGTGACCCGCGCCCCGATCGAAGCGCAGCGATCGCGGGCGACGCGGAGGTGATCCTCGATGAGGTCGACGCCGGCGAGCGTCGCCTCCGGGTACATCTCGGCGAGGCGCCCCGTGATCTCCCCGGTGCCGCACCCGACGTCCAGAACGGCCAGCGGTCCGCTGAGGTCGTACGCCCGGAAGATCGCCGATTCCTGCGGCCAGATCGCTTCCGCCTGGTGCGCCAGGTTCCGGACCATCGACTCGTCCGCCATCTGCTCGTACTGGGGGTTGTGCGGGTGTTTCGCCTCGCTCATGAGGGCCCATCCTGCCACGCCGGCGCCCGATTTGCCTCGTGCCGGGCGTCGAACCTAGGTTTTTGTGCATGGCCGGTGCCGCCGCGCGCTCGACTTCGACCTTCGCGTACCGCGGGTTCGCCGCGATCGACGGCCGGCACCCGTATCGCGACGCGGTGCCCGGCGGATCGGTCGACTACGCCGCCAGGCGCCGCCACGACGGCGAGGTCGCCTTCTTCAACTTCGCGCTCGCGCGCGAGATGGGCCTCCTGCCCGAGACGCATCCCGACCGGCTGACGCCGGGACTGAGGCGCGCCGTCCTCGACGCCTTCGCGCTCGCGATCATCAACGAGTACGACCTCGCGCACGGTCTCGCCGTCAAGCGTAAGGACCGCATGCCCCACCCCTACATGGCGACGCGCTACCTCCAGCTCCAGCACCCCGACCGCCGCGGGACGACGTCGGGCGACGGCCGCAGCGTCTGGAACGGCTCGTGGCGCCACGACGGGACGACCTGGGACCTCTCGAGCTGCGGGACCGGCGTCACGCGCCTCTGCCCCGCGACCGCCGAGACGAAGCGCTTCTACAAGAGCGGGAGCCGGAGTGCCTCGTACGGGTGCGGCACCGCGTCGGTCGACGAGGGGATGGCCGCGGCGCTCCTCTCCGAGACGTTCCACCGCAACGGGATCGCGACCGAGCGCGTGCTCGCGGTGATCGCGCTCCCGGGCGGCTTCGCGATCAACGTCCGCGCGGCGAAGAACCTCCTGCGTCCCTCGCACCTCTTCGCGCCGCTCAAGCAGAACGACCTGACGCGCCTCCGCTCGGTCGTCGACTACGCGATCGCGCGCGAGCGCGCGAACGGCGTCCTCCCGAAGGCGGGAGCCGCCGAAGAGGGCTACCGTTCCTTCGGCGCGTGGATCGCGCGCTCGTTCGCCCAGGCCGCCGCGACGTTCGAGCGCGAGTACGTCTTCTGCTGGCTCGACTGGGACGGCGACAACGTGCTCCTCGACGGCTCGATCATCGACTACGGCTCGGTGCGGCAGTTCGGCCTCTTCCACCGCGAGTACCGGTTCGACGACGGTCCGCGCTGGTCGACGACGCTGCCGGAGCAGAAGGCGAAGGCGCGAGCGATCGTGCGCTGCGTCGCACAGATCGTCGACGCGCTCGCGGCCGGGCGGCGCCGTCCCTTGCGCACCTTCGCCGGCGACCCTTTGCTCGTCCTCTTCGACCGCGAGTTCCAGGCGACGCGCGACCGCCTGCTCCTCCGCCGCATCGGCTTCGACGCGCGCTCGGAGCGCGCGCTCCTCGATCACGGCCGCGCGCTCGTCAAGCGGTTCGACCGCGCGCACGGCTGGTTCGAGGCCGCGCGCTCGGCACGCGGCCGGGTCGCCGTCCCCGACGGGATCACCTGGAACGCCGTCTACTCGACGCGCGATCTCCTCCGCGAGCTGCCGCGCATCTACGCGCGCGAGGCGCGCGCCGTCCCCGCCGAGGTCGTCCTCGACATCGCGGCGTCGTCGTACGCGTCGCGCTCCGACCGCCGGGTCACCGCGGCGCGGAGGGGACGGGCCGACGAGTTCCAGGCGGCGTACCTGGCCCTGCTCCGCCGCGCCGCGCGTCTCACCGGGCGGACGACGAAGACGATCCTCTCGGGGGTCGCGTCGCGCTCGTCGGTCGTGAACGCCTACGCGCGCGTCACGGGGGACGCGGTCGCGCACGCCGCGGCGCACCTCACGCGCCGGCGGGCGAAGCTGGGGCCGGACGCCCTCTACGAGATCGTCGACCGCTTCGCCGAGCTTCGGACCGCGCCCGACCGGCCCGACGCGAAACGCGTCTTCGACGAGCTCCTGGCGCTCGCGGTCTCGACGCGGGACGGGCTTTGACCAGGTCGAGCGCCTGAGCCAGAGCGTCGTCGGGGCTCGCGGGATGGTCGGGCACGATCCCGCGCCGCGCCGCCGCCTTGTCCGATCCCGCCATCTCGTAGCGCAGCACCGGAATCGTGACCTTCAGCTTCGACGCCGGCAGCGTGACGACGACCAGCTCGCCCGAGGCGTTGCCGTGGTATGCGCCGCCGGTCTCCTCGCCCACGAACGTCGCGCGCTTCTGGCTCCTCAAGACCGAGCAGAGCTGCGCGGCGGTCGAGAAGACTCGACCGTCGATGAGGACGACGACCTTTCCCTTGAACACGTCCTTCTGCGGGGCGATCGGCTCGGGGGCCAGCTCCGCGTCCCCGATCATGCGGTAGCGGTCGCTGTTCTCGATCGAGAGGAGATGCCCGTCGAACTTGTCGTCGAACTCCGGTCCGAGGTGGGAGTACTGGTGGAGGAGCGAGAATCCGGCGGAGACCGCCTCGACGGAGTCGTAGAAGCGCACCGGCTTGTCGACGAGATACGACACGAGGAGCGGACCGTCGTTGGCGCCGCCGTCGTTCCCCCGCAGATCGATCACGAGATCGGACGTTCCCGCGCGCTTCAGCTCGGCGAACGAGGTCGCCAGGAACTTCGCGTAGTTCGGCCCGCCCTCGTCCTCCGCGGGGAGCGCGAACGTCTCCAGGGTCATGACCGCGACCTTGCCGCCGCTCAGCATCTCGAGCCGTAGCGGCGGCGCCGCGGGCTTCGGGTCGGGATCGTGCCCGCCGGCCTCCGCGAGGTCGGCCTGCGTCATCGCCATCACCGTCGCCGACGACTTCTTCCCCGCCGCGTCGCGCAGGTGGAGGAGGAACGCGCGCGGCCTCCCGAAGAAGACGGCGTAGTACGTCTGGAAGTCGTCGGTGATCCGCGCGTACTTCCCGGTGAGGATGTCGGCGTCGCCGCTCACGTGATCGAGCATCGTCCCGACGAGGCGCGCGGTCGTATCGCCGTTGATCGCGAGCACCTCGAGCCCCTTCGGCACCTCGTTCCCCGGCGAATCGACGACGAAGAGGCGGCCGTCGGTGCACCGGAGCGTCACCGGGAACAGGCGCGCCTCCTCGCGGAGATATCTCCGGTAGTCGCCGCTCAGAAACGCGCGCGTGTGCCCGTCCTTCACCTTGGCGAGGAGCGCCGTCACCTCGCCGTAGAACTTCGCCTCGTCCATCGGCTTGTCGATCGCCCGGGCCGCCGAGGCGAGCGCGCGGTCCATCGCGCCCTGCGGGACGTAACGGTACAGCCCGGGGTGCGACTGCTGGAGGAGCTGCTCGAGCGCGGTCATGTCCGAGCGCAGCCCGTCGGCGGGGATCGGCGCCGCCGGATCGAACGCGGCGGCCGCGGCGGTGAGCCCGGCCGCGAGCAGGAGGGCGAGAGTGGCGCGTCGCACGGTAGACTCGACAGCATGCACTACTTCGGCTACGGCTCCAACCTGAACCGCCTCGACCTCGATCGCTGGTGCGCACGCCGCGACCTCCCCGCGCTGAACCTGAAGCCCGAGGGGCTGGCATTCCTGCCCGACCGCACCCTCGCCTTCTCGCATCGCTCGACGACCCGCGCGGGCGGGGTGCTCGACGTCCCCGAGGCGGTGGGCCGCGCGGTCCAGGGGGTCGTCTTTCGGTGCGCCGACGAGCGGACGCTCACGACGCTCGACCGCAAGGAGAACGAGGGGCACGTCTACCGCCGCATCGAGGAGATCGTCATCACGCCGGGCGGCGGCGAGTCGCCGGCGTTCCTCTACGAGGTCGATCCGCGCTTCCGAGAAACTTACGTCCCGCCGAACCCGGACTACCTCGACGCGGTGAGGCGAGGGTACGAGGCGCACGGTGTCGAGCTGGACGCGCTCGAAGAAGCCGCCAAGGGCAAGACGCCGGCCGGCGCGGTCGCGACCCTCTTCGTCTACGGGACGCTCCGGCGCGGCGAGATGCGCCACCCGATCCTCGAGCGGCACGGCGGGCGACTCATCGGCGAGGGACGCATCGAGGGGACGCTCGTCGATCTGGGCCCGCACCCGGGTTTGATCGGGCAGGCGCGCGAGCACCCGGTCGTCGGCGAAATCTACGCCTTCGACGATCTCGCGCGGGTCCTGGGCGAGACCGATCGCGTCGAGGGGTTCCTCGGGTTCGGCGATCCCTCGTCGCAGTACCGCCGCGGCGTCGTCTCGGTCTCGCTCGGGGGGGACGCTCCGTCCGTCATGGCATGGACCTACCTCTTCGCCGGAGAGGTCTCGGGCTTACCGGTGGTTCCCGGGGGGATCTGGCGGCGCCAGCACGTCACGTAACGGGCGGCCGCAGACCGCCTCGATCGTGTACCGGCGCGGGTCTTCGAGCTTCCCGCTCTCGACGAGAGCGTGAATCACCTGCTCCGAGGCGGTGTAGCGCCCGCGCGCCGCGTACGCTTGCCGCCGCGCCTGGACGAGCGGGTCGTCGAGCAGGGGGCAGTACTTCACGATGACCGGCAGCACCTTCTTCCACCGCGACGGCGTGTAGATGTTCGGCTGCCAGCTCTCGTCCCACTCCGGCGACACGTACGCGGCGATGTCGAACGGCCGCTTGACGCGCCAACCCTGCGGCGTCTTCTCGAGGTTGGGGTCGGGGCCGAAGCAGAAGCTCTGCCAGAAGAGCAGGCCCTGGTAGTTCGCCTCCTGGTCGGCGAGCGAGAAGATTCCCGACGCCCCGAGCCCGAGGATCCCTTTCTCGCCGGCGAGGCCGAGGCTGAGCGCCTTCAAGACCGCCTCGTCGTCGGGCCGGCCCATCTTCTTGTAGTAGTGGTACGAGATGAAGAGCCACGCCCCCTCGGAGAAGAAGTGGCTGATCTTGTCGGTGCCGATGCGCACGCCGTCGATCTCGATCGTCGGGCTCGGCGGCATGAACTTGATCGGGTCGAACGGACTCGTCGCGCCGTAGAGCCAGTCGTGCCGGTACGACAGCTCCTCCGCGGGCGCCTTCGGCACGCGATCGACCTGCGAGGTGTTCACGACCCACATCTCCGGCTTCTGGAAGAGGAGCCAGCTGAAGCGGTGACGGATCGCCTTCCTCACGCGGTCGCAGCTGCACTCGTCGGCGCCGAGGCGCTCGTTCACGTCCTTCAGTGCGATCGCGATCTCGGCGTTGATCTTCCGGTTGATCGCGGCGGACGCATCGTCCAGGTGCCGCGTCCACGCATAGTACTGGTCGGTCTCGAGCGCGCGCGCCGGGAGCGACGCGACGATCAGGAGCAAGACCGCCGCGGCGAAGCGCACGTCAGAACCCCCAGCCGACGCCGCCGAACAGGCGCCACGAGCGCGGGTCGGCGCCGGGATCGACCGGCCGGTACGCGCCTGCCGTGATGCTGAACTGCGTGATCGTGAACGCCGCCTCGCCTCCCCAGAACGTCACGCCGTGCGGGTCGAGGTTCGACGACCCCCACGTGCGAAGGAGCGCCATGCGCAACCCGTACCCGAGGTAGACGCGTTTCAGAAGCCACTTCGCGGCGCCTGTCTCGCCGACGAGGGAGCCGTATCCGATCGCCAGCTTTCCCGCTCCCCATCCGACCGTCCCCTGGACGGTCGCTCCGCGGTACGGGCACACGGTCGTGCAGTCGTAGTCGGCGGGCATGCTCGTGACGATCGTCCCAAAGGTGAACGACACCTGCCCCGGGTACTCCAGGGCCGCGCGTATCAGCCCACCCGACCGCCGCTCCATCGGCGCGTCGTCGGCGAGCGCCGCCGTCGTCCCCAGGAGGACGGCGATGATCACGGCCGCTCGCCTCATCCGTGGACCGTCGGCCCGACTCCCAAGCCCGCGGTGATGTCGCGCTCGACCTCGAGCCATTGACGCCAGCGCGCCTCGAGGAGGCCGGCCGGCATGAGACGAGCGGCCAGCCCGTAGAACAAACGCCAGTGCCGCGCCTCGGCGGGGCCGAGGTCGTGGAGCAGCGCCGCGACCTCCGGATCGTCGAGCACCTCCGCGAGCCGCGTGAACCGCTCGCAGCTCCGCGCCTCGATGAGCGCGCCGACGAGCAGGCGATCGACCTGCCGCTCCGGCTCGCGCTTCGTCTCCATCCGGTCGTGAAGGCCGCGCACCCAGGGGTTCGTGCGCCGCCCCGCCGGCTGGATCTTGCGGCGACGCAGGATCCCCGCGACGCGGCGGAGATGCGCGATCTCCTCGGCGGCGAGCGACGACATCCGCTCGACCAGCTCCTCGTCGGCCGGGTATTGCCCGATGAGCGACAAGGCGTTCAGCGCCGCCTGCTGCTCGCACACGGCGTGATCGGCGAGGAACACGTCGAGCGAGCGCGACGCGATCTCGGCCCACGACCGCGGCGTCACCGACAGGAGCGGCAGCTCTTCGTCCGTGCTCATGCCCCACGCGAAAAGAGACGGATTATAGTCGCGCCGTGGGCTCCTCACCTTCCGCGGGCAAGCGCCTCCGCTTCGCGCTCGAAACCGCCGCCGCCACGACCCTCCTGGCGCTGGCGCGCGCCCTCCCCGAAGCGCTCCTCGCGGGCCTCGGCCGCATGATGGGCTCGCTCGCCTACCGCCTCGACCGCAAGCACACGCGCGTCGCGCTCGAGAACCTGAAAACCGCCTTCGGCGACGCGCTCACGGACGCCGACCGCCGCCGCATCGTCCGCGAGTGCTGGCGCCACTACGGCCGCATCACGGCGAGCGGCGCCGCCTTCCCCCGCCTCACCAAGGACGACATCGGCACCACGATCCGCTACGAGAACGTCGACGCCCTCCGCTCCGCCTACGCCGAGGGGAAAGGCGTCCTCGTCATCTCCGGCCACTACGGCCACTGGGAGCTCGTCGCCTACATGCAGGGCTTCCTCGGCTGCCCCATGCTCATGATCACGAAGCCGATGGAGAATCCCCGCCTCGAGCGCGCGCTCGCAAGCGTCCGCCAAGGATCCGGCAACGAGGTCGTCGCGAAGGAGAACGCGATGCGCTCGGCCGTCAAGGCGCTCGCGCGCGGCATCGGCGTCGCCGTCATGATCGATCAGGACGCGCGCAAGGCCGGCATCTTCGTCCCGTTCTTCGGCCGCCCCGCCTCCACGATCCCGACCGTCGGCATGATGCATCTGCGCACCGGCGCCGCGGTCGTCGGCGTCTGCGCCTACCCCGAATCCGACGGGGGTTGGACGATCGTCTACGAGCGGTTCAAGTTCGACGGGCTCACCGGCGACCGCGACACCGACGTGCGCCGCATCACCGCCGAGACGACCTCATGGCTCGAAGGGAAGGTCCGCGAGCGACCGGAGTTGTGGATGTGGATGCACCGGCGGTGGAAGACGAACGCGCCTTAGCGAAGCTCATCGTCCGCGTTCACTCGCGAACCGCTTGGCAGCGTCGGCCATCGCCTTGGCCCTCACCACCGCTCGATCCCTCGGCGGCGCTTGCGTCACGAGCGACTGGACGAGAGTTCTGGCCGCCTCCGAAACCTGCTCGACCGCCGCGTTGAACGCGACTTCGTTGGCCTTCGAGGGCTTCTGGAAGCCGCTCAGCTTCCGCACGAACTGGATCGCGGATGCCTGGATCTCCTCATCGGTCGCCGGCGGTTCGAAGTTGAAGAGCGTCTTGATGTTCCTGCACATGGTGCTTACTCCTTCCCCCGGCTCAACGCAGTTCCTTACGGACGACCAGCTTGAGTCCCGACCAGACGTCGTTGACGGCGCAGACTTTGATGTCGACGTATCCCAGAGGAAGGGCCACCTCGCGGATCACGTCTTCCGTGACGGTGGACGGCACACCCGACGACTTCTTGGGCCACGAGATCCAGACCGGCGTGTCGGGCTTCAAGGTACGACGGAACGTGACGAGGCGATCGGCCAGATCGCCCTTGGCCGTGACGAAGACGTGAGCCAAGTCGACATTCGCGCTGACCCGGGAGATGAATCGCACGCCCGCCGGTAACGGCTCGAGGTTCGTCTTGAAACCAGCCGGAGCACCGAGCAAGAGCACCTCGCTCTCCGGCGTGATGCCGAGCTTCTTCGCGAGCGGCGGTCCGGAGTAACCGGACATCACACCTTGATCGCGCGCGTCATCAGGTAATCCTGCCGGATGATGTTGTCCGCGAAATACGGCGCGACGAGCGCGTCGTACTCGCTGCGGAATTGCTTGAGCCGTCCGGGATCGGACGCGCTCAACATCTCGACGAGCTTCAGCATCGGGCCGGCGGTCTGCTCGATGCGGTCGCGGTAGTTCCGCTCGCTGAGCGCGGGAACGAGCATGCAGTCGCGGTCGAAGTGGATGTCTCGCACCCCTTTGCCGAGCCGCTCTCGAATGACCGACACGTCACCCCATTGCGGCGGCGGCGAGACACCCGGCGGCGGTGGCGGCATGTAGCTTCCG
This sequence comes from Candidatus Polarisedimenticolaceae bacterium, assembly GCA_036275915.1. NCBI lineage: Bacteria > Pseudomonadati > Acidobacteriota > Candidatus Polarisedimenticolia > Candidatus Polarisedimenticolales > Candidatus Polarisedimenticolaceae > Candidatus Polarisedimenticolaceae bacterium. The sequence continues at coordinate 812,977 of DASUCV010000004.1, forward strand.
ACGAGGCTGAAGCTGGCGCCGATCAGAAGCTCGGGCGGCCAGGTGGAGAACGCGATCATCCCGCCCGGCTTCAGCACGCGGAGCATCTGAGCGATCGCGACATCGGGGCGCGGCGCGAACATGTGGCCGAACTGGCTCGTGACGACGTCGAACGTGGCGTCCGCGTACGGCAACGCCTCGACGTCCCCTTCTCGGAAATCGATGTCGACGCCCGCGACGACCGCGTTCTCCCTCGCTCGCTCGAGCAGCTCCGGCGTGAGATCGAGCCCACGCACGTGCGCTCCCGCTAGCGCCGCGGTGATCGCGACGACGCCCGTGCCGCAGGCGACGTCCAGGACCTCCATCCCCGCCCGAACGCCGGCGTGGCGCACGAGGCGCGCCGCCGCCGGAGTCGTCATCATCTCGAGGGGTGCGAAATGCTTCCATCCCTGACGTTGGTTCTCTTTGAACTTGGCGATGGCGTCGTCGGTCATGAAACCTCCGTCGTGAGAGCATACCCTTCTCGAGCGCAGGTCCTCACGGAAGACGAGCTTCAACGCCGATCGCGATAACAACGGAGACGTGGCGCACCATCACGCGGCCCGCTCCCGAGCGCTCGCTCTACCTTCTTTTCGTACGAACAGGACCCACACGAAGCCGAGGGCGAGTGCGAGCTCGATCACGAAAGGCCACCAGCCATTGAGTCCGAGCGCGAGCGCGCCGTAGAGACTGAGGGCGTCGGCCAGCAACCAGCAAGCGAGCGAGCCCATCATGATCGCCCGGCCCGCCTCGGTATTGGCCGCGTTGCGCGCCAACCACGAGATGACCATCAGACCCAGCATGAACGCGCCGTACCGGCGGCCCATGTACGAGTCGGGGTCCGGAACGATCCCCCAGTACTTGTAGAACACACCGGGCGCGAAGAACCATCCCGCGCCGAAGATGCCGAACGCTGCTGCACTCACGCTCAGGACCGACTTGCCGTTCATGCTCCCCCCTCCATGTACCGATGAACGCGGCCCGCGGCTTCCGCGACGGACAGGCCGGTGGTGTCGATGACAACCGTGCGGTCAGGAAGCGCCGGGCGGACGAACGCGCCCGATGCCGCAAGCTCGCGATATCGCGCGACGGAATTGAGCTTCCCGTGCTGCGCACGCTCGGGAGCGAGAATGCGGCGCTCGAGCTCGTCAGGTGCGCACGACAACTCGATGAACGACAGGTCGCTGCGACGCTCCCGGGAGAGCTCGGTGAGACGGGCGATGAAATCCGGCGACAACGTGCGATCGAACGCCAGCGTGAACACCACGCCGTCGATCCCCTCGTCCGCCGCCCGCCCCAGCAATTCGATCCAGTACCGCTCGCGCAGCTCGACAAAAGGCTTCGAGCCGAACTCGAACAAGGATTCGAGCAAGTCGACCATGAGATGGTTGTGAAAGAGCCGATAGCCCGAGCGGGCCGCGAGCTCGCGCGCGATCGTCAGCTTTCCGACACCCGGCGGGCCACAGAGGACGACGAGCCGCATCGCCGGGAAACTACCCTGGGCGAGGATCGAAGTCACGAACGATCGTGAGGGCTCGGAAGCGCGGAAGCTACGTCGCGCGGCCGCCGTTCCCCCCACCCTTCACGACCAGCCGATTCGCGGAGGGCACCTCGTAGGCCAAGCCGTGCTCTCTCGCGAGCTTGGTCAACAGCTCCTTGACGGACAACTTTTCACGGCCGCTCACGGTGACCTTGCGGTCCGTGAACTCATCGGCGAAGGACGCCTCGAACCCAGCTGCAGCACCGATCGTGCGGATCACCTCCGAGAGATTCCGGTTCTCGAAGGTCAGCACGACGGGCACGTCCCTCGCCTGGAGTCGATCCAGCGCGACGATGCCTGCAGGCGGACCGGCCATCACGGGAATCGCGATGGCCAGAGCTACGATGACGAGAAGAACTGCTCGCTTCATGCGTGCCTCCAGCTCTCGATCAGCTTCGACGACAATCAAGCGCGATGGGTCCTCAAACAAGCGTTACCCATGTCCCCGGACTGATCTGCTACCTATCTCCCCGACCGCTCAGGCCTACGGAGTGCTCACTTTCTTCTCAGGCTCGACACGAAAGGTCCTCGTTAATTCGACTTCTGCACCGGATACAACATCGTGAAGCCGCGCACGAATGGAGTAGATACCCACTGGATCCTGTGGCTCGATTCTCACACCGATGGCACCCACGCTCAGCTGCAATTGCCCCGCCGTGGGAGGTTGACGGTTCCAGAGCACTCCCTTCTCTTCTTTTCCATACGGTGAACCGTCTGGCTTGAAGACTTGGAATACTGCCTGGGCGTCGCAGTTCCCCGAGTCATTCACACTGCAGCCCGTGAAGAACACAACCCCCACCACGGGCTTTCCCCTCTCGGCTACATCCGTGATTGAAACGGGAACACCCGCTCCAGGCTTCTCCCAAGCCGCAAACAACTCATCAGGTTTGTCGGTGATGTGAAGCATCGCCCCGTACTGCCCCCACCCCTTTCGCCAGGTCGTGTCCGCAACTGGCTTGCCATCTTCGTACCACTGATAGCCGCTCGGCGATGTAGCCCCAATCGCGATCAGTACCAAGCTTGCCAGTGCGCTCATTTCTGTTTCCCGATGTCTAACGCCCGCGTTCAGCCGGGCGCGGAGCGGCGCGGCGCTTGCCGCCTTGTGCAAACGGCGTGACGCGAGAGTGCGACGGCTGGACCGTGCTGTTAGGCGCTTGGTCGCCGCGTGCGGGGTCTTCGTCTGGGGAAAGGAACTCGATTTCGGTCTCCGCATCGGCGACGACGTAGTACGGCGCGCCGTGCGAATCAAACGAGGCCGAGATCCCTGACCAGGCTTGCGGGTCACGCAGCTTCACGGCCGTAAACCGCACCTGCTTGCCGCAGTAGTTCGGCGCCTTGCGCTCGTCGATGCACCACGTGAAGACGAACAACTCAGAGGATGGAAGCGACTTACTACTCTCGGAGATTCGGACGCGCAGCGATGCCGCATGGTCCCCAAACCCGCAGACGCCCGGCAGTGCGCCGACCACTGTTCCTGTGATTCTCACCTGACTTGGCCATCCGTCGCCCTTTCGACCGATCACCGGCTTCACCAGTGGGATCGAGGAGTCTGCAAGGGAACAAGAGTCCTTTCCGCTGAATGGACCACCGGCTTCGATTTCATGTAGGAAGCGCCACATCTCGTCCGCGTCGCTCTGCTGTTGGGCGAGCGCGACTCCAGCCCAACATGTAGCCAATACAGCGACGATCAAGCGAGCCCTCATTGGCTTTTCCAATGCGCCTAACGCCCAGCGTAACGCGCGCGCCCCGTGGCGCGCGGGTTGCTTCGCAAGCCGCGTGACACGGGAGTGCGACGCGTTGACCGCGTAGTTGGGCAGCGTGGCTGGGAGCCTGCGCTGCGATTCCGGATCATGACGGCTGCACCGGATCACCAAAAAGTTGCCACATGAGATGGTTCAAGGTGAACTGGTTGGCACCTCGGGCATCGATGCCACCAGACGCGTTCGGGAAGGCGAGCTCCCAACCTTCCTCCACATCGGAGTAGTAGAGAAGCCGTCCTCCGTGTTCCGCCACAACAACCACGGTTTCGCCTGGGCTCGAAGACACTGGAATCCGTCGTGGTCGAACGCGGATAGCCTCGAAGCACCGACGATGGGCCGCAGGCAGTTGCCCAAGCTCGTCAGTGAGACGCGACGCAACCGATTCACTTGAGGCGTCACTCGGACCCATACTCCACGTCATCCAGCAATTGCACCCTTCGACAGGGCATTTCATCCATCCTTCCGTCGGTGGGCTGCCATATCCCAGAACCAAGTGTGGGTTGAAAGGATGCCCACACTTCCGACACAACTCATCAGCCCATGGAAACTCTTTCTCTCGGTCGGACACTGTGCTGCCTTCAGTCTGCCCAACTACAATTCGACCGAACTTGATATCCACGTACGCTGCGAGAACTCGCCGCGTAGCACCACGCGCCACCATGGCCCACGATCATCAAGCTCCTCGTTGCGAGGAGCTTAGTCCTGGTGCTTCCAAATGTCACCGGCTTTATGACCGGCCTATGTGCGGAATAAGTCCGGAAAACGCTGCTAGAAACGAATGGAGCCACCCATGGGGAGTAGCCGCAGCGCATCTCCCCCGCCCCGCTTCGCCCATGCGACGCCCAGCCGTTCCATCGGCTCCAAGAGCGGCTCGTCGGTGAGTTGGATGGAGCCCCAATGCATGGGGACCATCATTCGAGCGCGGAGAGTGGAGAACGCGTCGATCGCTTGGCTCGGGTTCATGTGCTGCTGCTCCATGAACCACGCGGGCGTGTAGGCGCCGATCGGGAGGAGAGCGACGTCGATCGCGGGAAAGCGCTCGGCGATCAGGGAGAAGCCGGAGAAGGCGGCGGTGTCGCCGGCGTCGTAGAGGGTCTTGCCGCCGCCCTGGATGACGTAGCCGCACCAGTGCGTCTCATTGGTGTCGGCCAAGCGGCGTCGCGACCAGTGGCGTGCCGGGACGGCGGTGATGGTGACGCCGTCGACTCGAGCGCTCTGCCACCACGCGAGATCGGTCACGCGCGTGAAGCCGCGCCCCGTGAACCAAGCGCCGAGGCCTTCTGGCGTGAACACGGGAAGGTCGCGCGGGAGTGACAGGACCGACGGCTCGTCGAGATGGTCGTAGTGGTTGTGAGTGATGAGAAGGGCGTCGATCGGCGGGAGCTGTTCGCGCGTCAAGCCGGGCTTGCCGTGGCGGTGGATGAAGAAGCCGATCTTCTCGGAGAACACAGGGTCGAGGAGGATCGCCTTGCCGCCGATCGTCGCGAGGAACGACGCGTGGCCGATCCAGGTGACGCGCGCGGTCGCCTTGTCGCGGGCGGCTTCGAGATCGGCTTGCACCCATGGCGCGGGAGGGCCGTGCGGCTGGACCTTGCGCTTGCCTGTGAGCTTGTCGAGGATCGCCCAGCGGAAGACGGCGCGCCGGCTGGCCGGCACGTGCGCGGGATCGAGGTTCGAGTATCGCTTGGGCGTGGCTCAGCCACCGAGCCCGTGCTGCTTGAGCTTCTTGTAGAGGGCGGCCTCGCTGATCTTGAGCTTCTCCGCGAGCTCGCGCCGCGTGATGCCGGTGTAGGTCTTCAGAGCGGCGTTTAGCCAGTCGCGCTCGGAGTTCGAGACGAGGGTCGGGAGGCCGAGGGCGAGGTCGTCGCCCTTCTTCGCGAGTGACGCGGCGTCCTTCCTTCCGCCGAGGAGGCGCTCGAGGTCGGCTCGCCCTACCGGTCCGCTCGGCTGCTCCACGGCGAGACGGGCGGCGAGCTGCTCGAGGTGGCGGACGTTCCCGGGCCACACGAAGTCGAGGTCGGCAAGCCAGCGCACGGCGTCGTCGTCGATCTCGATCCAGCGTCCCGCGTCGTGGCGATCGAGCGCGTGCCGGAGGAGGAGCGGGATGTCGGAGACGCGTTCTCTCAGTGGTGGAACCGCGATCGGCAGGAAGTTGAGGCGCTCGAAGAGGTCGCGTCGGAATCGTCCGGAGGCGGCGTCGGCTTCGAGATCCCGATGCGTGGCGGCGATGACGCGGATGTCGGTGCTCCGCTCGGCTGAGTCGCCGACGCGCTCGTACGTCTTCTCTTGAAGGAGGCGGAGGAGCTTCGCCTGGATCTCGAGCGGCAGCTCTCCGACTTCGTCCAGGAAGAGCGTTCCGCCTTCGGCCGCCTGCACCTTGCCGATGCGATCGTGATCGGCGCCGGTGAAGGCGCCGCGGCGATGGCCGAACATCTCGGACTCGATGAGCCCTCGCTCGAGCGAGGGACAGAACACCGTGACGAACGACAATTCGGATCGCGGACCGGCGTGGTGGAGGATGCGTGCGAGGACACCCTTGCCGGTACCCGACTCTCCGATCAGGAGGACCGGATAGTCGCTCTTCGCGGCGCGGCGAACCGTCGCCTCGAGGTCGCGCACGACCGGCGTGCGCCCCACGAACCTGCCGAACGACCACTCCTGCGCGAGGAGGTGCCGGCTCTCCTCCGACTCCTTCCTTGCGCGGCGCTCCGCTTCGCGCGCCTGGTCGCGCTCCTTGAGAACGCCGCGGCCGGCGCGGAGCGCGCCGATGACCGGGCCGGCGACGTCGAGGAGCGGTGCGAGCATCGCCTCGTGGGCCGCCGTGAAGTGTCCGGGGGTGGCGTGCTCGAGGTGCACGAGCGCCACGACCTTCCCGTCGACGGAGATCGGAAGGCAGAGGAGCGAGATGATTCGCATCGCCTGGACCGACGCGGCGTCCTTGAGTCCCGGGGTGCGCAGCGCGTCTTTGAGGAGAAGCGGCCGGCCGGTCTTCAAGACCTCGCCGAACACGCTGCGGCTGAACGTCCCCGCTTGGCCGGCGAGCTCGGTCTGGTCGATCTTGTGAAGGACGCGGAACGCCAGCTCGCCGGACTCCCCCACCTCGGCGAGCACGCCGCGGTCGGCGCCGCTGAGGCGGACCGATTGATCGAGGACGATCGCCAGGACCTGCGACGGGTCGTTGACGTCGGCGAGGACGCCCTTCAGCGCCTCGAGAAGCGCGCGGGCGACATCTTCCCGGGGCGCGCCCACGACGGCCCTACTTGAAGGTCCAGCCGACGAGCACGCGAATCTCGGGGACGTCGGAGGTGCCGACCTGAAGCTCGGCGAGGAAGCGATTACCGCTCTTGAACTTGGTTTCGATGCCGCCGACGGCGTCGAGGCCGATGTGCGTGTTGAAACCGTCGTTGTAGCCGTTGTCGCAGTGGTGGCCGTCGGCGTCGCAATTGTTCCCGTTGTTGTCGAACATCCAGAGCTGGACCTGCGCCCCCGCGTACGGTGTCACCGCGGCTTTCACCGGGAAGTAGTACGCGACCATGAAATTGCCGTAGAGCGAGATGATGTCGTTGCCGAAGCCGAGCTCGAAGCTCGGCTGCCATCGCACGTTCTTCGCGAAGTCACCCAGGTCGAATTGCGCTCCGATCAGGAACTGATCGAGATCGCTCTGCGCGCCGACGCGCGGCCCCCAGCCGCGGAACCCGACCCCTGCCGCCTCCTGCGCGCGCCCCGCCGTCACGGCGAGAAGAGCGGCCGCACACATGGCGATCGCCAGCTTCTTCTTCATGTCGCCTCCTGCTCAGTGGGTGGTGGTGGCTCTCACCGTATCACCGAACCGGCGGTCGAGCGCGACGCACTCGTCCACCGACTCGACGACGCGCGCCAGCTCCGTGGCGGTGCCGGACGGCGCGTGCTTCGGGTCGGAGAAGAAGGTGCGCGCCGCGGCGACGCGCTCTTCCGAGCAGCCCGCGGCGTAGTAAGGCATGTAGATCATGTAGTCGGACGGGATCTTCGCCGCGAGCTCGTCATAGTGCGTCGTCATCCACGTCCATGCGGCGCCACGCGACGTGGGCACGCCGCCCATCGTGCGCGCGATACGCGTCGTCTCCTGCGGACGGAGCGGGCCGGTGAGGGAGTACGCGAGGGCGCGATCGACGAGCGCCGGAGCGCGGAAGTTCCCGAGCGCCGAGAGGAAAAGGCTGCGTTCCGCGGGGATCTTCGCGGACTCGAAGCGGCTCTTGTAGGTGTCGAAGAGCGCGGCGTCGCCGCGGATCGCGGCGCCCATGACGGCGCTCCGGACGAGCGACGGATCGACCGAGGTGCGGTCGGCGAGGTACGCCTTCGCGAGCTTTTCGAGCTCGGCGAGCGCCTTCTCGTCGCGCCCCGCGTCGGCGAGGCGGTCGTAGAGGAGCGCACGAAGGCTCGTCGTCGACAACCGCTCGCCCTTGACCGGCGACGGACCGATCTTCTCGAGCTGCGGGCCGAGCGTCTGCCGGACGAACGGCGCGATCGCAGCGTCGTCGTGCTCGGAGAAGAAGCGCTCGCGGATCGTGTCGATCCCCTTGACGACCTCGATGACGACGTCGGGCTCGTCGTCGCCCGCGAAGGCGACGACCGTCTTGACGGCGACCTCGCCGGGAAGCTGTCCGGCGGAGAGGAGCGCGTTCACGTTGCCGACGAGGCCGACGCGCTCGCGCACCGTGAGCGACTTGGTCGCGGCGGACGACATCGCGGCGAGCGCGTCGGGCGCGACCGACCAGCGGTAGTAGCCGCCCTCGTCGGCGTTCGGGTGCACCCACGCGGGCGGGGCGGAGGCGTCGAGTTTGACGAGCTGTGAGGCTTCCTTCAGGAGGACGCGCTGCACGCGCGTGCCGTCGCCCGCGGGGTATCTCAGGGACACCGGGATCGACCAGAGCTGCGGCTTCGGCGCCTTCGCCCCCGCCGAGAGGAAGCGCGTCTGCGTGAGCTTCACGGACAGGCCCTGGATCTCCGCGGTGACGATGGGAACGCCCGGCTGGTCGAGGAACGACGAGAGCGTGCCCTTCACGTCCTTCTTGGCCGCCGCGCCGAGCGCCGACCAGAGATCGTCGGCGGTGGCGTTCGCGTCGGCGTGCGCGGTGAGATACGCGATGACGCCGGTGCGGAACGTGTCGGCGCCGATCCAGCTCTCGACCATGTCGAGGACCGCCGCCCCCTTCGAGTACGCGAGGAAGTCCGCCGACTGGAGGAGCGAGTCGACCGACTGGACCGGCTGGCGCATCGCGCGGGTAGAGACCAGGGTGTCCGTCACCATGACGCCTTGCTTGGAATTCACCTGCTCGATCGAGGCGTCGTACTCCGGGTAAAGCTGGATGACGATCTTCTGCTCCATCCAGGTCGCGAACGACTCGTTGAGCCAGAGGTCGTCCCACCACGCCATCGTGACGAGATCGCCGAACCACATGTGCGCGATCTCGTGCGCCAGGAAGACGGCGAGCCGCTCGCGCTCGTTCGCGTTCGCGGTCTTCGAGTCGAGGAGGAGCGAGCTGTCGACGAAGGTGATGAGGCCCGGGTTCTCCATCGCGCCGTACCAGTACTCCGGCACCGCGATGAGGTCGAGCTTCTCGTACGGGTACTTCCGGCCGAAGTACTTCTCGAGCTCCTTCAAGACCGGCGGCGTCATCGTCACCGCCTCGGCGGTGAGCGCCTTCGACCCCTTGGGACAGATGACCCGCGTCGGGATCGAGGTGCCCGGAATCGGGACCGTCTCGAACGGACCGACGGCGAGCGCGACGAGGTACGAAGGAAGCGGCCTCGTCGTCGCGAAGACGGTCGTGCGCTTGCCGTTCGCCTCGGAGGTCTTCGCCTCCGGCGTGTTTGCGAGCGAAATCTGATCCGACGGTGCCGTGATCGTGATGGAGTACGGGATCTTGAACGACGGCTCGTCGAAGCACGGGAACGCCTGACGCGCATCGACCGCCTCGAACTGCGTGAAGGCGTACCACTCGCCCGCGGACTTCAGGCGGTAAAGTCCCTTCGCCGCGGTGTCGAACTTGTTGTGGAAGGCGATCCGGAGGAGGTGTGCCCCCGGCGCGAGCGGCGCCTTCCCCTGCAGCTCGATCATCCCGTCGTCCTTGACGGCGGACGTCCATGGCGACTCGTCGAGCGCGATCGTGTCGAGGTCGATCTGTCTCGCGTGCATCCGGAACGAGGTCACCGGCTTCTTCACGTCGAGCTTGATCTCGACCGTGCCGGTGTAGCCCTCCTGGCGCGGGTCGAGATCGAGGACGATCGACTGGGCCTTCGGGACGACGTCCTTCCCGAGACGCCCGACCTGCTCGTCCGCGGCGACTGCGGGGAACGTGGCCACCACAGCGGCCGCGACGACGAAGATGACGGGCCTCATCGCTTACTTCACCGGCTGGACGATGTTCGTGCGCAGATCGGCCGGCGCCGTCGTCCCCGGATCGGTCACGTACTCGTCCCACGGCGACCCCGCGGACTCGTAGCCGCGCGCCGCCATGTACGCGTGGAGCTTGTCGTACGTCGCCGCCATCCCGGAGTACGGCCCCTTCATGACGACCTTGAGCGCCTTCCCCGAGTACGTCTGCTTCACCTTGACCGGAGAGTCGGCGGCGATCTCCTTCTCGGGTGACTTGTCGACGGGAATCGCGGCGTCGAACGCGTAGCCGGTGTCGTCGTATTTGGTGTTGATCGTCATCGGCGCGCCCGCGATCTGGAGGCCGTTCGCCTTCATGAACTTCCCGACCTGCATGTACGACGCGCCGATCGTCTTCGCGATCTCGGTCTCGTCCTTCGACGCCGTGGCCGGAAGGTACGCGACCGTGACCGGCTTCGCGTCGATCTTCTCGACCGCGAGGTCGGCGAAGTCGGTCTTCGGCAATCCTTCGGCCACGCTCTTCAGGTTCGCGAGCCCCTGGTCGAAGTCGGGCCCGATCATCTTGTCCATCATGAGCCCGAAGTAGCGCCCGACCGGCCCCGCGCCCATGTCGTTGTCCATCCCCCACACCACCTGCGTCCCGCCTGCGGCCGCCTGCGAGAGCGTCATGCGTGCCTCGGCCGGTGGGTATCCTTGGAACACGAGCTTCCAGACCACGAGCTCCGGCGCCTTCGCCTCGACGACCTCTTGCGTGCCGGTGCCGACCGTCTTCGGGTCGCCCGTCCAGCTCTGCTTCGCGCCGACGCCGAACTCCGGCCCTTCGAGCGTGACCTTCATGTTCGGGTCTTTGTGCTGCCATGGCGACCACTTCGGAAATGGTCGGAACCCATCGATGAGCGCGTAGACCGTCGCCTGCGGGGCGCCGATCGTGACCTGACGCTCGACGTGAACCATTCGCGGCAGCAACATCCCGACGCCGGCGAGCACCACGACGAGGATCACCAACGCCAGGACGAGCTTCTTCAAGATGGACATGCACCGACCTCCGTAGTCCGCGCACGTTACAACGGCGCCGAGGGGACAGCCAACCCGATTCTTAGTAGCCTAGGCGCCCCCCCGCGAGGGTACGGAAGGGCGCCCGTTGGGTTTCCTCGGCCAGACGCGATCGCTCCTGATCACCGGCCTCGCGGACGTCTTCGCCGCCGTGCGCGAAGAATCGCGCCGCCCCGGCGAGCGCTTCGGCCTCGTCCTCATGGTCGTCTCCGCCGCCTGCTTCGCGCTGATGGCGGCGATCGCGAAGAAGCTCCTCCCGACGACGCCGATGCAAGCGGTCGTCTTCTCGCGCGGCATCCTCATGACGACGACGTTCGTGGCGCTCGCGCGGCGCCAAGGCGTGCCGGTCATCGGGAATCATCCGTGGATGCTCCTCTTCCGGGGACTCCTCGGCTACGGCGCTCTCTCCTGCTACTTCTGGTCGGTCCAGCACCTCCCGCTCGGCGATGCCGTCTTGCTTCAATACAGCCATCCGATCTTCGTGGCGGCGCTCGCGCCGTTCGTCCTCCACGAGGCCACCGGGCGCTGGCACTGGCCGCTCGTCGTCGGCGCCCTGGCCGGCGTCGCGCTCATCGTGGGACCGGCCCACGGGTTCCGCGGCGCGGCGCTCATCGGCCTCTGCGGCTCGATGCTCTCGGGCACGGCGTACATGGCGGTGCGCCGGCTCTCACGCACGGAACACGCGCTCACGATCCTGATCTGGTTCCCGCTCGCGAGCATCCCCGCCTCGCTCGTCGCGACGCTCCACGCGGGGAAAGCCGCGCTTCCTCGTACGGGCGCGGAGATCGCGGGACATCTCCTCGTCTTCGTCTCCGCGCTCGTCGGCCAGTGGACCCTGACCTCGGGCCTGGCGCGCGCCGGCGCCGCGCGCGCAACCGCGGTGACGATGACCGGCCCGGTCTTCGGCCTTGCCTTCGGATGGCTCATGTTCGGAACGCGCCCCGTTCTCGAATCGCTCGCCGGCACGGCGATCGTCATCGCCGCGGTGATCCTCCTCGCGAAAGAAAAGAAGAAGCCTGTTGATCTGGTCGAGACGCGGGAAGAGTCGGTCGTCAGTAGTCGATAGCGTCGGAGCTGTAGCGTCGACAGCACACAACGAGCGTTCGCATCGACGGTCAACAGCTCAACGTCGAGAGTCGATCACGCAATGAACTCTCGAACATCGGTGCACACGCTTCTTCTGATCGTCACTCTCACGTTCGCGGTCGACCAGGATGGCGAGGTGGACGACGCCATTGACACGAATGTGTCGGCCGACCCGGCCGATGCTCGTCGACTCCTGGGAGCGACGACCGGGACATGAGCGAGGGCCCAGCGCCCTCCATTCTCTTCTATGTGTTAAAGGCAAGTGACGGAATGGTGGAATCGCCGGGGTAGACTAACGGCCGATGAACGCCCGCGCCTTCAGGTCTTTTCCGCGCTCGGCCGCGTGTCTGCCCGAGATCTTCGAATTCATGGAGGCGTTCTTCGAGACATCCGGCGTGGCCGAGCCGCACCGCAACCCGGCGGAGTTCGCCGTCGAGGAGCTCTTCACGAACCTCGTCAAGTACAGCCGCGGCGGGACGCAGGAGATCCGGATCGAGCTGGCGCGGGAGGCGGGCCGCCTTGTCGTCAGCCTTACCGATTTCGGCGTCGAGCCGTTCGACATCCGCACCGTCCCCGACGCGCAGGTCGATCTCTCGGTCGACCAGCGGAAACCAGGCGGGCTCGGCATCCACCTCGTGCGGCGGATGGTCGATCAGATCGATTACCGGTACGAAGACGGCTGCAGCACCACCACGTTCGTGAAGAGCCTGGAGTGAGTCCCATGCTCGAGATCAAGTTCGGACCCGAGGGCGAGGTGATCATGGCGGGGCGCTTCGATGCCTCGCAGGCCGAGATGGCCGAGACCTTCCTCTCCGGCGTCAAAGAGAGCCGGGTCGTCGACCTCAAGGACCTGAGCTATATCTCCAGCCTGGGGCTGGGGGTGCTACTCTCGGCCCAGAAACGCCTGATGGGAGCGGGTCACAGTCTTCGTCTGGTCAACGTCCGGGGACATGTACGGGAGATCTTTCATTTTTCCGGCTTCGAGCAGGTTTTTGAGATCGACCCGGCTCCCCCGGCGTGATCGGCTGGCCAACTTCCCCGGAACCGGCGTGCGCTTATGACGAATGAGAACGACGACAACGCGCTGGTTCAGGGGTGCTTGGCCGGAGACGAACACGCCTTCGAGATCCTCGTCGTCCGCTATCAAGGGCCGATCTACAACGCCGTCCTCCGGATGGTGCGCGACCGGGACGACGCCTCGGATCTCACGCAGAACGCTTTTCTCAAAGCGTATCAACAGCTCTCCAAGTTCGATCCTCATTACAAGTTCTTCAGCTGGCTCTACCGAATCGCGATCAACGAGAGCCTGAATTTCGTCAAGCGGAGCGGGCGGCAGGAGCCGCTCGACGGTGACGGCGTGGCGGAGTCGGCCGATCCCGAGCGGTCCGTGGTCTCGGCCGAGATCGGCCGTCACGTTCAGGGCGCTCTCATGAAGGTCTCTGCGGACTACCGCGCCGTCCTCGTGCTCCGGCACTTCCACGACTGCTCGTACGAGGACATGGCCGCGATCCTCGGCATCCCCGAGAAAACAGTAAAGTCGAGACTTTTCAGCGCCCGACGTCAGCTCAAGGAGCTACTCGAGGCCGAGGGCATGCTGCCTTGACGCTGTCGGCATACCCCAAACGCGGGAATACTGCCTCGACGCGCTAAGTCCCCTTGCCGGGTTGAATCCGGGCGAGTTTGTTGGCGGGCCAAAAAAAAGCCAACCTTTTCAAATTTCACTGGTACGTTACATGTAACGGGGGGCCGAAACGCCCGACAACCTGGAGGCGGAAAATGGCTAGCAGCACAACAGGCAGGGGGAGCGCGAAATATCTATTCGTCGGAGGCGGCGTGCTCGTCGCGATCGTCTTGGTGGTGGCTTTCAAGAGCTACCCGACCAAGCCCGCAGACGCCACCGGCACGATTCAAGGCGCCTCGCGCCACCACGAGACGCAGATCACTCCGGATGACGTCAAGGTCGCGCCCGACGCTCTGGCCGTGTGGATTCAGAGCGACACGTTCGACAAGATCGTCAAGGATCCCGTGGCCCGTAAGCTGTTCACCAGTGGCGCGGTGAACGAACTCTTCGTCAACGATGCCGCGCGGCACATCGCACTCGCAGACGGTGCGACGAAGGTGATCGTCGGTGACGCGGGCGCGAAGTGGATGGTCCCGGTCGACTCCGGCAAGCTCATCACCGGCGAGGCCGGCCCGAAGTACATGGTCCCCGTCGACTCCGGAAGACTCATCACCGGCGAGGCCGGCGCGAAGCACATGGTCCCGGTCGATTCCGGCAAGCTCATCACCGGCGACGCCGGCGCGAAGTGGATGGTGCCGGTCGACTCCGGCAAGCTCATCACCGGCGAGGCCGGCCCGAAGTACATGGTCCCGGTCGACTCCCGCACACTGATCACCGGTGACGCGGGCTCCAAGTACATGGTCCCCGTCGACTCCGGCAAGCTCATCACCGGTGAGGCCGGCGCGAAGTACATGGTCCCCGTCGACTCCGGCAAGCTCATCACCGGTGAGGCGCAGAAGCTGCAGAAGGACGGCACCAACCTCATGGTGGCCGGCGATGCGCAGAAGATGGTCCCGATCGATTCGGGTCGGTTGATCACGGGTGACGCCGGTGCGAAGTACATGGTCCCGATCGACTCGGGCAAGCTGATCACAGGCGAGGCCCACAACAAGTTCATCACCGTGGGTGACGCTCGCAAGCTCTTCGCGACCGACGCCGTGAAGCAGGCTCTCGAGAACCCGGCCATCAAGCTCGCGCTCCAGGACGCCGCGTTTTGCGAGGCTCTCCGGGACGCCGCGACCCTGACTGCACTACAGACCGAGGCGAGGAAGCTCTCGCCCCAGAACGGCGACTGAAGCCCGTAAGACATCCGCTTCTGTGAACGAAGGGGGTGCGCCAACACGGCGCACCCCCTTCGTCTTTTCATGAGGCGGATCGCCTGCAGGGTCGGCCCATCTGCCCCCTCGGCAGTTTTCTTCGTTTCGCGCCAGAATTCGAGCTTATTCGGCCCAGATGTGATCATCCGGCCAACTTCCCGGCCCTCGGCGTGTACTTGGAACGTGAGACGATAACGCGCTGCTTCAGGGGTGCACGAGTGGAGACGGAAACGATTTCGAGATCCTGCTCATCGAAGCCGCCGCGGCGCGGACGACCCGCCGACAAGACGCCACCTGCGAGGACAGCAAAGCTCCGACTTTCCAGCGCCCGACGCCAGCTCATCGAGCTGCTCGCGGCCCAGGGTAGGTTGCCATGACGAACCCTACGGACCTCCACGAGCTGATTCATGCTGACATCGACGGAACCGCCAGTCCGGCCGACCGCGCCCGGCTGCGCGAGTTGCTCGACGCGAACCCCGAAGCCCGGGCGGAGCACGAGCGCCTCGCCGCCCTGAAAGATGTGCTCGCGCGCGTCGCCCCCGAGGCGCCGCCGGAGCCTCTGCGCGCGCGGATCATGCGCTCCGTACGAGCGGAAAAGGCCCGTCGCTCCATGGGATTCTGGCAACGCATCGCGCCGCCGTGGCTCACCAGCCGCACCGTTCTGCCGGTCGCCTACGCGGCGGCGGCAGGTGCCATGATCGGGATCGTCGGGTTCCACATCATCACCGGGCAGGGCTCATTCGACGCCGTCGAGCGGGATGCCGCGGCGACGATCGGCTCGAAGCCGGCCGGGACCGAGGCGGGCCGGGTCGTCTTGAGCGGCGCCGGAATCACCGGCACGGCCACTCTCCGGAAGCTCGAGACGACGTTCGCCCTGGACGTCGATCTTCCCGCCGGTTCGGGGCTCGACGTCCGGGTTGCCTACGACCCGGCGGTGGTGAAATTCGTCGGTTGGACGGACCGGAGTGGCGAGGTCGGCCCGCTCGAGGCCGCGAACGGCACCGTGCGTTGGCACAGTACCTCGTCGCAGCGAGTGACTCTCTTCTTGACCCCCCAAACCGGCGAATCGTCCCAGGTGACAGTCAGCTTCAATACCGGCGCCGTCAGCGGCGGCGGTTCCGTCGGGATCCCAGGGCGCGATTGAGAGCGCGGGTGGGTGGAAGAAAACCACCAACCTTTTGAGAACTGGTTGGTAAGTTAGGTGGTAACGGGCCGTAAAGGTCCGACAACACGGAGGCGGAACATGGCTAGCAGCAGAGGAAATCGGGGGACCGCGAAATTCTTCTTCATCGGCGGCGGCGTGGTCGCGGCGATCGCGTTGGTGGTGTTCTTCCAGAACTACCCGCCCAAGCCCGCGGACGCCACCGGCACGATCCAGGGTGCCAGCCGCTATCACGAAACCCAGATCACTCCGAGCGATGTCAAGGTGGCGCCGGACGCTCTCTCGACCTGGATCCAGAGCGACACCTTCGACAAGATCGTCAAGGATCCCGACGCCCGTAAGCTCTTCGCGAGCGGCGCGGTGAGCCAGCTCTTCACCAACGACGCCGTGCGGCTGATCGCGCTCGACGCCACCAAGGTGAGCGCGGGCGATGCGCAGAAGCTCCAGAAGGACGGCACGAACCTCATGGTGGCCGGCGACTCGACCGGCGCTGCGATCAAGGGATTCAGCAGCCGCAACATCGACAACGGCGCGCAGCACGTGATGAGCGTCGGCGACGCGCGGAAGCTGATCGAAAGCGGCGACGCGCAGAGCCAGAGAATGGTCATCGGCGACGCGCGGAGCCAGAGGCTGGTTGCCGGCGATGCCCAGAAGATGGTCGTTGGCGATGCCCAGAAGATGGTCGTTGGCGACGCCCAGAAGATGGTCGTTGGCGACGCGGCGAACAAGTTCATCACCGTTGGCGATGCTCACAAGCTCTTCCAGAGCGACGCGGTCCGGCAGGCCCTCGAGAACCCGGCCATCCAGCAGGCGCTCAAGGACTCGGCGTTCTGCCAGGCCCTTCAGAACGCGGCGACGATGAACGCCCTCCAGAACGAGGCTCAGAAGGTCTCGCCGCTGAGGGACGACGCCACCAAGCAGAACGGCAACTAAGACTTTAAGAGTTACAATCCGCTTCCGTGACAACGGGGGCGCGTCCGGTAGGGCGCGCCCCCGTTGTCGTCTTGTGGGGGGCGGATCGATGGGTGACCGCGGCACGCGGCTCTTGGCCGCCGGGCTACTGACTCTCGGCTGCGCGGTCACCGGAGCGTTCGCTCAGTTTTCCTCCGTCGAGACCGAAGAGCTTCGCCTTCTCTACCTCGATCCGTTCCAGACCTACCTCGTCCCCCACGTCGGCGCCTGCTTCACGAACTCGCTCGCGTTCGACCACAAGCTCTTCAACTTCACCCCTTCGGAAAAGGTCACCATCCTCCTCAACGATTTCTCCGACATGGGGAATGCGAGCGCCTCGTCGGTCCCGCGCGATTTCATCTCGATGCAGGTCTCGCCGCTCTCCGCGGCGTACGAGACGGTGACGACGAACGAGAGATTCAACTGGCTCTTCAACCACGAGCTGATCCACGTCACGACGACCGACATGGCGGCGAAGCCCGACCGTCGTGCGCGAAAGTTCTTCGGGGGGAAGGTCCTCCCCAACAACGAGGACCCGGAATCGATCGGCTATTTCTACCTGACGACACCCCGCGTGTCGGCTCCCGGCTGGTACCTCGAGGGAATCGCCGTCTTCATCGAGACCTGGATGGCCGGCGGCCAGGGACGGGCGCAGGGCCCCTACGACGAGATGGTCTTCCGCTCGAAGGTCCGAGACGGTGCGCGCATCTACGACCCGCTCGGCCTCGCCGCCGAGGGGACCAAGATCGACTTCCAGGTCGACGTCAACAACTACCTCTACGGCACCCGGTTCATGACCTACCTCGGCTACCACTACTCGCCCGAGAAGGTCGTCGAGTGGGTGAGCCGCCACGACGGCAGCCGCGCCTGGTACGCGACGAACTTCAAAGCCGTCTTCGGGATCCCGCTCGCGCAGGCGTGGTCGGAGTGGATCGCCTTCGAGCACGAGTTCCAGAACGCGAACCTCGCGGCGATCCGGAAGTACCCGACGACACCCACGAAAGATGTCTCACCGCGGGCGCTCGGCTCGGTGTCGCGCCAGTTCGTCGATCCCGACAAGAAGGTCATGTACGTCGGGTTCAACGCGCCGGGGCTCGTCGCCCACATCGGCTCGATCTCGCTCGAGACAGGCGCCCTGAAACCGATCGTCGAGGTGAAGGGTCCGGTCCTCTTCACCGTCACCTCGCTCGCGTGGGACCCCGATCGCAAGATGCTCTACTACTCGACCGACAACACCGAGTTCCGCGACGTCGTCCAGCTCGACCCGGCGACCGGGAAGACGAAGCGCCTCTTGAAGGACGTCCGGATCGGCGAGCTGGTCTTCGACCGCACCGACCGGTCGCTGTGGGGGGTCCGTCACTTCAACGGGATCTGCACGTTGGCTCGGATGCCCTACCCTTATAAGGAGTGGCAGCAGGTCGTCTCGTTCGCCTACGGCCAGGTCCCCTACAACCTCGACATCTCCCCCGACGGCACGCTCCTCTCCGCGTCCCTCGGCGGGATCGACGGCCGGCACGCGGTCCACGTCATGAAGATCGAGGATCTTCTGCAAGGTCGGCTCGAGGACGTTGCCAGGTTCGACTTCGACACGTTCATCCCCGAGAACTTCATCTTCTCGGAGGACGGCAAGTTCCTCTACGGCAGCTCGTACTACACCGGCGTCTCGAACATCTTCCGCTACGAGCTGGCGACGAAGAAGCTCGACGCGCTCTCGAACGCGGAGACCGGCTTCTTCCACCCGCTCCTGCGATCCGACGGCTCGATGTTCGTGTTCCGTTACACAGGAGACGGTTTCGTCGCGTCGACGATCGACCCGAAGCCGATCGAGGACGTCAGCGCGATCACGTTCCTCGGGACGAAGCTCGTCGAGACCCACCCCATCGTCAAGGAGTGGAAGGTCGGCTCGCCGGCGCGGATTCCGTTCGACGATCTCGTCGTCGCGCGCGAGCCCTACGCGAAGTGGCGCGACATCGGCACCGAGTCGTTCTATCCGATCCTCCAGGGCTACAAGGATTCCGCCGCTGCCGGCATGCGATTCAACTTCACCGATCCGATCGGGATCAACCGGTTCACGCTGTGGGCGAGCTACTCGCCGGACCAGGCGCTGGCGACCGACGAGCGCCTCCACCTGCAGCTCGAGTACAAGCGCTACGACTGGAAGGTCGACGCGAAGTACAACGCCGGTGATTTCTACGACCTCTTCGGGCCGACGAAGGTGAGCCGCAAAGGGTACTCGCTGCGCGCCGCGTGGAACCACATGCTCTACCGCGACAACCCGCGGCAGTTCCAGGTCACGGTCGACGGCGCCTACTACGGAAACCTCGACACGTTGCCCTACTACCAGAACGTCGCTTCACCGGCGTCCACGCTCGCCACCCTGTTCGCGAAGTTCCAGTTCGACAACGCGCGCGCGAGCCTCGGGCGCGTCGACGAGGAGAAGGGTGAGCACGCCTCGCTCTACGTCTCCGGCACTTACACGCCGAACCCGAACTGCACCCCGAACATCGCCCAGCCTCTCAACAACTGCAACACCACGACCGCGCCGGCGGGCGGCTTCTACCCGCAGGTGCTCGGCACCTTCGACGTCGGGTTCCAGCTCCCGCTCAAGCACTCGTCGATCTGGCTCCGGAGCGCGGCCGGCGGCGGCACCGGCGACCCGACGAGCCCGTTCGCGAACTTCTTCTTCGGCGCCTTCGGGAACAACTGGGTCGACAACGGAAACATCAAGCGTTATCGCGAGTTCTTCTCGTTCCCCGGCCTCGCGATCAACGAGATCGGCGGCCGCACCTTCGCGAAGTCGATGCTGGAGTGGAACCTCCCGCCGATCCGCTTCCGCCGCTTCGGCACGCCGGGGTTCTACGCGTCGTGGATCCGCACCGCCCTCTTCGCGGGCGGCCTGGCGACCAACTTCGACCACCAGAACGGGACGTTCTACGATATCGGGCCGAGCGGTAACTGGGAGCCGTTCACGGCCAAGATCTCGAACAACGTCGCCGACGCCGGCGTGCAGATGGACATGCGGTTCACCTATCTCTCGCGCCTCGACATGACCCTCTCCTTCGGCTACGCCGCCGCCTTCGAGGACGGCCACGCGCCGCGCCACGAGGCGATGGTCTCGCTCAAGGTCATGCCGTGACCGTCGCGGTCGGGCTCCTGCCCGTCCTGTTCTTCCTCGGCGCGCTCATCTACCTCGACAGCTACAAGCTCGTCCGGAAGCGGTTCGTCGCCGGCGCGCTCGTCGGCGGCTGCGTTCTCGCCGTCGTCTGCTGGGGCATCAACACGGCGCTCGGCGGGGCGATTCCCGTGGGGTACGAGGGCTACTCGCGCTTCATCGCCCCGATCGTCGAGGAATCCGTCAAGGCGCTCCTCATCATCGGGTTCGCGCGCGCGAACCGGATCGGGTTCCTCGTCGACGCGGCGATCTACGGGTTCGCGATCGGCACCGGTTTCGCGCTGGTCGAGAACGTCGTCTACTGGTCGACCCTCACCGATGCTTCGTGGAGCCTCTGGCTCGTACGCGGGTTCGGGACCGCGATCATGCACGGCGGCTGTACCGCGATCGTCGGCATCGTGGGGAAGGCGCTCACCGAGCGCGGACGCTGGCCGACCGCCGGTGCGTGGGCCGCCGCGATCGCGGTCGCCATCCTCATCCACTCGTTCTTCAACAGCTTCTTCCTGGCGCCGGTGACGCAGGCGGCGGTCATCGTGCTCTTCCTCCCGCCGCTCGCCTACATGATCTTCCGTCGCAGCGAGCGCTCCCTCGAGCAGTGGCTGAACGTCGGCTTCGACGCCGACACGGAGCTCCTCGAGCTGGTGCTCTCCGGCCACGTGTCGGGCACGCCGGTCGGCAACTACCTCGGCGAGCTGCGCTCGCGCTTCCCGGGCGAGGTCCTCGTCGACATGCTCTGCTACCTCCGCCTCCACCTCGAGCTGTCGCTCCGGGCGAAGGGCCTCCTCATGATGCGCGAGGCCGGGTTCCCGGTCGTCCTCGACGGCAACGACAAGGCGAAGCTCGAGGAGCTGGACTTCCTCGAGCGCAGCATCGGCACCGTCGGCAAGCTCACGATGAAGCCGTTCCTGCGGACGACCTCGCGCGATCTGTGGGAGATCTACATGATGAGGGAAGAAGCGAAGCGGTAATCGAAGGGGACCAAGTTTTTCTTACACGAAGAGGAGACTGTCATGAATCGTTGGCTCGGAGTCGCCGCCCTCGGCGCGATCGCCCTCGGCGTCGCGACGCAAGCAGAGGCGCAGTCGAAGAAGGAAGTCGAAGGCTACATCGCCGGCGGCTACGTCCTCTCGGAGGGCGGGACCGGCGACTTCACCAACGACGGCTGGAACATCTCGGGTGGCGCGATCTTCCGTCCCGCGCCCGAGCTCCCGCTCGCGCTCCGCTTCGACCTCGGTTTCAACTGGTTCGACGCGAACCGTCACGCGATCGACGTCGCGCAGTCGAACGGACTCCTCGTCAACGACGGCAACATGAGCCTCGGCACGCTGACCGCAGAGCTCATGTACGAGTTCGGCGGTCATGGCGGCGTCGGCGGCTACGTCGCCGCGGGATTCGGCGGCATGCGCCGCTACGGCAACTTGACGACGACCGTTCCCCTCTCGGGAATCTGGTGCGACCCGTGGACCGGCTTTTGTTACCCCGGATACGGTGCGGGCCAAGCCATCGTCGCCGACGACACGGTGACGAAGTTCACGTACAGCGCTGGAGCGGGCGTCACGTTCCCGGTCGGGCACGGCACGCTCTACGTCGAAGCGCGCTACCACTGGATGGAGGCGAGCCATCCGTCCACCCAGATGCTGCCGATCCTCGTCGGCTATCGCTTCTGAGAAAGAAAAAGGCCGCGCGGCGATGCCGTGCGGCCTTTTTCTAGTCGGACGATCGACTCGAGACTACCGACTTCCTCAGATGATTCCCTTCGCTCTCATCTCATAGACCACTTTGCTGATGACGCTGTCGATCTTCTGCTGCGTGCCGCCGCCGTCATCCATCCACGTCTCGGTCTGCCCGGTCCAGACGAGCGCGTCCTTGTCGCCCTTCGACGCGTCGTAGAAGTTGGTCTCGAGCGTCACCACGTCGTTGACGGTCGTATACCCCGGCGACACGACGGTACCGTAGCCGACGCTCCAGTAAGTTCCCCAGCCGCCGTAATAGCCGGGTCCGTACGGCGCGTAGCCGACCGTCGTCACCGTCGTCGGGACGTCGGTGGTGACCGTCTTCTTCCCGACGAGGCGCGTGACGAGGACGTGCGTCACACCCTCCGCGCGGATGCGCTGGACGAGCGCATCCTTGTCGAGCTTCGACGCGTCCGGCACCCACTGGTAGCCGGCGATCGCCTGAAAGCCGCGGCCGATGAGCCTCGAGGCGAAATCGTCCTCGAAGCGGCGGCGAATACCGTTGTCTTGGGAGATCCCGAGGACGAGCACCTTCTTGACGCTCGCTTTGGACGCGCCCGGCGCGGCCCACGAGGTCACCAGCTCGGTTCGGGTCGTGCACGACGCGGCGAGGGTCAGGGTGAGAAGCGCGAGGGCCGAAGCGTGACGCATCGTCGTCCTCACTTGAGACGCACCGAGAGGCCGTTGGCGGTGAGCGAGGCGATCGTCATGCTGAACTTCGCCTTGTTCTTCCCCTCGATCTTGATCTTGTCGGGATCGTATCGGTCGACCTTGAACGCCTCGCCGAGCGCGACCTTCAGCTCCTTCTCGGCGTCCTTCGCCACCTCCGAAGCGCCCATCTTCTTCGCGATCGTCACGCGGATCTCTTTCGCGGTGCCGCCTTCTGGCGTGAAGTGGAAGAGGAGCTGACCGTCGTTCTTGGCCTTGTCGTCGAAGTAGATCTTGATGTCGTTGACCATGGGCGCCGAAGGCAAAGCTGCGGCCGCCGCGGGCGGCGGCGCCGGCGCCGGCTCTTCCTTCTTGTCCTGCGCCGTCGCGAGCGTCGCCAGGCCGAGGGCCAGCGCCGCGCCGAAAGCGATGATCCGGAGCGATTTGTCGTCGTGCATCACGTGTTCCTCCGCGATAATGGGCGATACGACGCAGTGTAGCGCACGACCGCACGGGAGACGGGCTTGAGCAAGAGAGGTGGGGCGCGGTTCAGGAGAAGAATGAGGAGACCCCGATGGACGACTTGAAGAAGATCATTCAGCGGTGCCATGAGCTTTGCGATCCGTACCGCGTCTCGCGCGGGAAGGATTTCAAGCTGAAGAAGTTCGATCCGTCAGACACGGGCGATCTGAAGTCCGCGGACAAGCCGAAAGCCAAGGAGGCGCTCACGCGCGGGGTCGAGGTGCTCGCGGAGCTGCAAGACCGGCTCTACGCGCAGGATCGCTGGTCCGTACTCCTCATCTTCCAGGCGATGGACGCCGCCGGCAAGGACGGCGCGATCAAGCACGTCATGTCGGGAATCAACCCGCAGGGCTGCCAGGTTTACTCCTTCAAGGCGCCGAGCGCGGAAGATCTCGACCACGACTTTCTCTGGCGCACGACGCGCTGCCTCCCGGAGCGCGGGCGCATCGGCGTCTTCAACCGGTCGTACTACGAAGAGGTGCTCGTCGTCCGCGTCCATCCGGAGATTCTCGCCAAGCAGAAGATTCCTGCCCAGCTCGTCGGCAAGAGGATCTGGAGCGAGCGCTTCCACGACATCCGCGCGTTCGAGAGCTACATCGCCCGCCAGGGCGTCGCCGTCGTGAAGTTCTTCCTGAACGTCTCGAAGAAGGAGCAGCTCAAGCGATTCATGGCGCGCCTCGACGATTCGGACAAGAACTGGAAGTTCTCCGCGACCGATGCGGCCGAGCGCGGCCACTGGGACGACTACATGCACGCCTACGAAGACCTGATCAGCGAGACCGCGACCTCGTCGGCGCCGTGGTACGTCGTGCCGGCGGACAACAAGTGGTACACGCGAGCGGTCGTCGCAGCGGCGGTGATCGATACGTTGGCGAGCCTCAAGCTCGAGTATCCGAAGGTCGACAAGGCGAAGGCGAGAGAGCTGGCGGCGGCCCGCGCGGCGCTGACCGGCCGGCGCTAACGCGCGCTTCCTAGGGTCGCTACGAGTGACTCACGGGGCGGCGACGGAGACCCCGGGAGAATTCGGGCAGCACCGCGACGGAGCGGGTTTCCACGAACGACGATACCGATCTACCGCGGCGGAGGCGCCGGCGGCCGAACGGTATCCGAGCCATCGAGCGAGCGAAGTCAAACGAATGTCCACGCCGGCGCGCGCCTCATGGATGAAGGCGCCGCGTGCGAGCGCGGCCTTGGGACCGCCTTCGCGCGGGGAGCGGATCGCCGCGACGGGGACACTGAACCTCGAAGCGACCGCGTGCGCCAGAGCAGGCTTGGGCCAGGGAGCGTGCGTGGGGATGGTCGAGTGCGCCGGCGCGGGACGCCGAGGCGCGAGCACGGGCTCGACCCTCCAGGCGGTGTTCTCGAGGCCGGACCCGGCTGCGAAGAGCGCGTCCCACCGCGGGCGTCCGTTCGCGTCGCGTGTCCCGCGATCGAGCCCCGCTTCGACGTAGGCCCGATACCGGTGACGGGCACCGATCGTGCCGAACCGGCCGAGCACCGCTTGAGTGACGAGCCATCGCGGCGCCGCCGGATCGCCGAGGTACGAGCGAAGGCTCGAGAACGGCCAGTCGGCGGCGTGCGCGGCGACGCCCGCCTCGACCGGGTTGAGATGAATGTAGCGGCTGACCTCCATGAGATGGCGCCCGAAGGTGATGCCGATGATCTTGATCGCGGCGTCCGTGGGCGGAGCGATCCTGCGCGCCGCCTCGTACGCGGGACGGAGCGCAGCGCGTACGAGGATGTGGAAGTGCCGGGGCAGGACACAGTACGCATGCACGTCGACCGGGAGGCGACTGCAAGCCCCGGCCAGGCACACGACCGCCTCCGCCCCGCCGCGCCCGGGATCGGTGCGGCCCATGACGTGCAGCCAGCCGGCGTCAGCCGGCGCTCGCAGCGTGCGGTGCCTCGAGATGACTCCGAGCATGCCGGCCATCATCGAGGGAAATGGGATGCCGTGCCGCTCGCGGAGGCCCCGGGACGGTTGCCTCTGCGCAACGCTTCTTGGCTGAGCGCGCGGTTCTTCCTCAGGAGCGCGCGCTCGCCGCGAAGGAAAGTCGAGAACGGGAAGCCCGGAAGGGCTAGGGGGTGACACCGATGACGGGATACCGGAAGTACGTCCCGTCGTAAGCCTTGATCGCTCCGACGATCGGTAACGCGATCGCCGCGAGTCCGAGGATGGCCCAGAAGGCGACGACCGCGGGAATCAAGATCACGGTGAACCACAGGACGGCCGTGCACAGGACGAGGCCGAACACGACGAGGTTCAGGAAGAGCGCCTGCTTCGCGATCGACGCGATGACCGGTGTATCGCTCTTGACGACCCAGATGAGAAGAGGAACGAGCGCGCCGCCGAACGGCACGAGGTAACCGGAAAGCCCGGAGAGATGGGTCAGCGCCGCGAGCGTGCGGTGCTCGGGCGGGATCGTGGTCATGCCCGCGTGCCGAGCCGCCGCCGGAGAGTGAGGAACGCACCGAGCCCCGCGAAGAGAAGGCCGGCGAGCGCGAGGACCGGCTGCGCGCCGGCGGTCTTCGGAAGTGATTTCGGCGTCGCGGCGGGCGGCGCAACGGCCGGTGCCGTATGCGGAGGCTCCGTCGCGGGCGGGGCCGTCGCCGGAGGCGTGGTGGCGTGCGCGGCCGGAGCCGTCGCGGCCGATCCGGTCGAGCCTGCGGCGTCCGTGGGTGCGGATTCGGGCTGGCGGGCGATGTTGGAGGAGAAGCGGTTCACCTTCGGTGTGTTCGCGATCGACCTGAGGGGCACGGGCCTGTGCTTCTCGACATCGACGAACGTCTCGACGTCCGACCCCGACATCGCCTTCGGGGGCAACTTGGTCACGACCGCCGCCGTGATCTTGTCGCCGGCGACGAACGCCGCCAACGGAACGATCTGGCCGGCCCGGTAGATGAGGATGCCGGTCCCCCCCGTCGTCCCGTCCGTGAAATCGCGATACTCGTTGTCCGAGTCGCCGGCGACGATCAGGTGCCCGCCCATCGTGTAGGCGACGCGCGCGCCGCGCAGATCGACGACACTCATCCGCACCGGTTCTGTGGTGCCGAGCGTGCCGCTGACCTTCATCCCCGGCCGGAGGACGGAGAGGCTGCCGGGTGCGCCGTCGGCGGTGAACGACGCGCCGCTGCCGACCGTGTAGTCGAACGCGTGATCACCTTCGCGCACGATGACGCGGTTGTCGTTGACCGAGATCACCTCCGCGTCGTGAACGTCGTAGGTCGCTGCGATCGCCGATCCGAAGAGGACCGCGGCGCTCCACGCCGCGGCCACGACCGTCCTGCCGAGCCTCATCTGATCCTCCCCGGACGTCAGCGGCGCACGGCGCGCACGATGTAGCGCTGCGGTGCCGGGCCGACGTGGTAGAACGGAAAACAGGTCACGAGGGTCAAGGAAGGCACCGGCGTCGACGCGAGGACCGAGACATCCTCGGGCGCCACGACCCGTGTCTCCGCGACGACGTAGGTCGCGGTCTCTCCCACCGTCTTCAACACGATGACGTCGCCGATGCCGAGATCCTTCAGACCCCGGAAGAAGCCGTCACGGTGCCCGGCGATCCCGACATTGCCGGATTCCCCGGGAGCGGTCGTGCCGTCGATGTGGCCGACGCCGCGATCGAGCGCCAGGTCTCCAGTTCCCTCGAAGAGTGGAGCCTTGAGGCCGACCTTCGGGATCGTCAGCACGCCGATCGCCGGTGCCGACGCCTGACCCAGGCTCTCTTCGTAATGATGGCGCCGCGAGTCGGACCACTGGGACATGTCGGAGGGGGCGAGCCGCTGCTCGAACTCCTCGACGGCCCGCGCCGAAGCCCAGGTGCTCAGGCCGCGCAGGCCGGCCCACGCCGCGAGGAGGGAAACGCCCACGATCCAGGAGAATCGCTCCAGGCGCTGCCACCCCGTCATGCGTTGAAATCCATGGCGCCACACAATTTAACCGCAGTTCGCCCGGTTGTCCCGTGAGGGGGGTGTCAGCGGACCCGGATCGCCAGGCCGGCCCTTGCCTCGAACTGGTACCAGCCGCCGGCGGCGAAGCGCACGTCGCAGCCGGGCCCGCAGTTAACGGCGAGCGCGGCGTCGTTGATCGTCCCGTACCCGAGGACCTCGAGCTTGAACGCGAGACGCTTGCCGATCGCCGTCTTGAAGCCGCCGCCGATCGAGCCGGAGAAGCCGAGCGTGTGATCGACGGTGCC
This sequence comes from Candidatus Polarisedimenticolaceae bacterium, assembly GCA_036275915.1. Lineage (NCBI taxonomy): Bacteria > Pseudomonadati > Acidobacteriota > Candidatus Polarisedimenticolia > Candidatus Polarisedimenticolales > Candidatus Polarisedimenticolaceae > Candidatus Polarisedimenticolaceae bacterium. The sequence goes on from DASUCV010000004.1 coordinate 840,065, forward strand.
GGTGTCGGCGCCATAGCGGGTGACGCCGAGGGCGGCGGACACGAACGGGGTGATCGCCCCCTGGGTCGGCTCGTAACCGCCGCCGAACTGGAGGTAGTCGACCCGCATGTCGAAGTGCGAAGCGCCGAAGATCGCGGGGTCGGCGTCGAACGTCAGCTTCTGGAAGTCGGCGAAGACCTCGAACCATGCGTCGGGGCGGACGTAGAAGTCGGCATCCAGTCCGAACGAGGCGGTGGCCGAGGCTTCCGCCGGGGCGATGCCGGGCTGGTCCGCCTCGAGCGTCGCGCCGTTCCGGATGCCGATCATCGGAACGAGATCGATACGGTGCTCGTTCTCCGGCGGCGCGGCCGCAACCGGTGCGAGCGCGGCCAGGGCCGCCAGGAGCGCGAGGATGGGACGCAGCATCCGGGAAGTCTAAGGCAGCGGACGCGATTTCGTCGCGCGCTTAGGCGCCGCGTCGTCGAGCGCGGCCTTGAGGGCGCGCTTGCGGCGGGCCCCGACCTTGCGGTACTTCCTGGAGAAGGAGCGCCGGAGCGAGGATGCACGCCGCTCGCACTGCGCCGAGATCGCTCCCATCAGGAACAGCGCCTGAGGCGGCAGCTTCCGCCGGCTGCTTTGCGCCAGCGCCTCGAGATGTCCGATCGCGACCCACATGTCTTGATGGTGGCCGAGCAGATTCTGGAGCCCGCTGACCCCGTCGATCATCGCGGCGACGGCGCCATCGTAGAGGGGCTGATAGAAATCGAGCGCATAGCGCAGGCGCTTGCACGCGATCCTGAGCTCGTGCAGCTCGGCCGGTGCCGACCGCCGCGAGAGCGGATCGCCGACGCGGCGGAGCCGGCGGTAGCGCTTGCGGATGAGGCGCGGCGCTTCGGCGACCGCCGCGCGACGCCCCGCGGCCGGCCGACGCTTGGGTCCGTCGGTCAAGAGCGAGGTCAGGTGCACGACGAGGTGCCCGTATCGCTTTGCCTCGAGCACCCGGAGGAGCTTCCGGCGGGCTGCGGCGTGCTTGACCCGCAGGACGCCCTCGATCGCGTCGAACGCCGCGGCCGCAGACCGCGGGTTGTCCCGGCGCCACGCGGCGAGCTGCGTGAGCTGCACCTCGAGGTCGCGCACGCCTCCGAGCGCGGCACCGAAACGCCTCAGCTCGCGGCGCAGCGCGCGCGCCCGCGCGGGGAGCGCCTCCTCGAAGAGGCCGAGGGCGGCCCTGAGACGCCGCGCGGCGACGCGCATGTCGTGGACCGCCTCGGGATCGTCGCCGAGCCTCACGGCGGGCTCGACGGCGAGGAAATCACGGCCGTCGGACCGGAGGGTCGCGAAGGCCAGCTCGGCGAGCGACGGGCGCGGCGGAAGCTCGGTGGGACCGAGATCGATCCCCGGCGGCTCGACGCCCGCGAGGTCGCGCGCGGTCGCGGCGAACGGCGGCGCGGGGGTGAGCGCGCACGTTTCGCTCAGCGCGGCGGCGAAGGAGGCCACCGAGGCGTCGTCGGTGCCGCGGATCGTGAGCCGGGCCGCGACCCGCCCGTCCGTTTCGCCGGGCTGCGCCGCCCGCAGCTCGTCGAGCTCGACGAGGAGCCGGCGGTCACCGTCCCGGACGACACCGCGACGCCGCTGGAGGCGGACGGTCGCGACCGTCTCGAGCAGGCGCTGCCCGGCGAGCGCTGCGACGCGCGTGCCGACCTCTCCCTCGGCCCGCGCCGGCTCGCCCGGCGCCACCGGAGAAGAGGCTTGTACGGATCCCTCGTCGTCCGCGGGAACGGGATGCGGCGTCCCGAGCGGGCTCAGGCGCGCGATCCCGCCGCTCTCGACCCTGAGCAGGCGGACGGCGGCGGCGATCCGGCGGTCGGCGGTGTCGAGCCAGCGCTCCTCGCGCTCGTCCGACGAGAGGTGTCTCGGCGCGACGCGACCCGCGGATTCGAGGACTCCGAGCGCGCGCTCCACGTCGTCGATGGCGGGAACGGCGAACGTCGCCCGGGCGCGCAGATCTCCATCGCCCTCGGAAGGGACGAGCCGGAGCCTCTGGGCCGTCTCGGCCATGGGCGCTCGCTTTCGTCGGAAGACCGTGCCGCCTCATAATAGCGCGCTTCAACGGAGCGGAATGGGCGTGGAGCTTCGCCGGAGACTCGTGCATGCCGTCGGCCTCCTGGCCGCGTTCGCGGCGCTCGCCGTCGTCGGCTTCCGCCTGTTCGCGCACGTCCCGTGGCTCGACGCGCTCTACATGGTCGTCATCTCGCTGTCGGGGGTCGGCTACCACGAGATCGTCGACACCTCGCACAGCGCCGGTTTGCGGGCATTCAACATCGCGGTCCTCGTCGGAGGATTCGCGGCGGTCGTCTACGTCATCTCGCTCGCGACGGCGGTCATCGTCCAGGGCGAGTTCGGGTCGATCTTCCGGAGGCGGAGGATGGAAAAACGCATCGCGACGTTCCAGGGGCATTACCTCGTCTGCGGCGCCGGCGAGACCGGCACGCTCGTCGTCGCCGAGCTGGGGAGGACGGGCGCAACCGCGTCGGTCGTCGACCTCAAGCGCGAGCGCCTCGAGGCGCTGCCCGACCGGCCGACGCTCGCCACCGTCGAAGGCGACGCGACCGATCTCGCGACGCTCGAGCGCGCGGGGCTCGACCGCGCGGCGTGCGTCGTCACCGCGCTACCTCACGAGAAGGACAACCTCGTCGTCACCGTCCTCGTCCGCCAGAAGGACCCTTCGATCCGCATCGTCGCGCGGCACGTCGATCCGCTGATGGCCGACCGTCTGCGCAAGGCGGGAGCGGACGCGGCCGTCTCGCCGACGGCGATCGGCAGCATGCGGCTCGCATCCGAAGCGGTGCGGCCGCACGTCGTCGGATTCCTCGACCAGATGCTCAAGGAGCGCGCGCAGACGGTGCGCATCGAGGAGATCCCGCTCGCCGCGGGATCGCCCTGGATCGGCAAGACCCTCGGCGCGCTCGACCTCCGCAAGCAATGGGGTCTCACGACCTTGGCGCTCCGCGACGGCGACGCGAGCTATCGCTACGGCCCGGAGCCGGAGGAAGCGCTGTCGTCGGGCACCGTCCTCATCGTGCTCGGCGACGTGGCGCGAATCGCGGAGGCGCGTGCCTCCGCGGTTCCGAAGCGATAGCCTGGAGAGAGAACGGCTCCCGAACCCCTGCGGGACAACGGCGAAGGAGAGATCGATGGATACCGACAAGCTCAAGGCGGAGTGGGACGAGATGGTGGCGAAGCTCGAGCGCGAGCGGGACGAGCTGCGGCTCAAGATGAACCTCGGGCGGAAGGACCTCCAGTCCGAGTGGGAGCGCCTCGAGACGCAGTGGCACGAGCTGAAGAACGTCAAAGGCCCCGCACTCAAGGACGCGCTCGGCCAGGTCGCCGATGACCTCAAGAAGGGCTACGCCAACATCCGCAAGCTGCTGTAAGCGAGAACAAGGGGACAGCAGAATGTCCCCATTTTGCTGTCCCCTTGTTCTCGCTTACGCGAAGCTGGCGACGGCCTCGTCGAGGTCATCGAAGATCTCGAAGGCGCGCTCGAGCTGTGTGACCTTGAAGATGCGACTCGCGACCGTCGCGCGATCCAGCACGATCTTCACGACCTTCCCCAACTCGCCCGCCTTCTTGGCGCAACCGACGATGACGCCGATGCCGGCGCTGTCGAGGTGGCTCATCTTGCGGAGGTCGAGCACGAGCCCCTTCGCGTCGCTGCGGAGCGCCTTGCCGGTGCCTTCCTCGAGCAGGTCGGCGGTGAACCCGATCGTGAGCGAGCCCTCGTAGGCGACGACGGCGATCCGGCCGCGATGGTTGATCGTGACGTTCATCGGCCGACCAGGATACCCTGTCGCCCGTGATTCCCGGAGCATCGTCCCGTGACCGGCTCGCCGCTTACGGGATCCCTGTCGCGATCGTCCTCTTCCAGCTCGCCACGTTCCGCGGCTACGGCATCTTCCGCGACGAGATGTACTACCTGGCGTGCGCGGATCATCTCGCCTGGGGATACGTCGACCATCCTCCGCTTTCGATCGCCGTCCTCGCGGCGTTCCGGGCCGTCTTCGGGTCGTCCCTCCTTGCGGTGAGGATCGCTCCCGCGCTCGCCGCGGGGCTCACGGCGTACCTGGCGGCGTCGTGCGCCCGCGCCCTCTCGGGCGGCGCCTTCGCGCAGCGTCTCGCCGCGCTGTGCGCCGCGACCTTCCCGCTCGGGCTCGCGGAGGGCGCGTTCTTCTCGATGAACGCCTTCGATATGGTGTTCTGGACCGCGATGCTGCGCCTCTTCATCGCGATCTTGGATGGAGCCGACCCGCGTCTCTGGCTCGCGTTCGGCGCCGTCGCCGGATTCGGCCTCGAGAACAAGATCAGCGTGCTCTTCCTCGGGATGGGGATCGCCGCCGGTATTCTCCTCGCACGCCGCTTCGATCTTCTGCGATCGCGCTGGCCATGGATCGGTGCTCTGATCGCGGGCGCGCTCTTCGCCCCGCACGTGCTGTGGCAGCTCGCTCACGCATGGCCGACGCGCGAGTTCATGGACAACGCGCAACGCTTCAAGATGTCCGCCGAGACGCCCTTGGGGTTCATCTCGCAGCAGATCCTCCACGCCGGCCCGTTCCTCCTCCCCGTGTGGGCCGCCGGCGTCGGCGCGCTTCTCGTCACACCGGCGCTCCGCCCGTGGCGCGCGATCGGATGGGCGTACCTCGTCATCCTCGTCTTCTTCATCGCCACAGGCGCGAAGCCGTACTACCTCGGACCGATCTACCCGGCGCTCTTCGCCGCGGGTGCGGTGGCCTGGGAGCGACTCGCAGCGAGCCGGCCGGCGTGGCGATGGCTGCGCCCCGCGCTCGCCGCCGTCGTGCTGATCGGCGGCGCACTCCTGGCGCCGGCGACGAAGGGCCTCCTCCCCGAGGAGACGTACATTGCGTACGCGCAGGCGCTCCACATCCAGCCGCACTCGGGCGAGCGGCACGAGATGGGGCGGTTGCCGCAGCACTTCGCCGACATGCACGGCTGGCAGGCGCTGGCGGAAACGGTCGCGCGCGTCCGTGACGGCCTGCCGCCGGACGAGCGCGACCACCTCTGCATCTTCGGGCAGAACTACGGCGAGGCAGGTGCCGTCGATCGCTTCGGTCCGGCGCTCGGCCTCCCGCGCGCGATCTCCGGCCACAACGCGTACTGGATGTGGGGGCCGGGGAGCTGCGGCGCGGGGAACACCTGGATCGTCATCGGCGACAATCGCGAGACCCTCGAGACGATCTTCGGCTCGGTCACGCTCGGCGAGACGTTCCACTGCGATCTCTGCATGCCGTTCGAGGACGACAACCCGATCTGGATCTGCCGCCGCATGACGATGCCGATCGACGCGCTGTGGCAGAAGGCGAAGAAGTTCGTATGAGCGAGCCCAGCTTCGTGGAGCGTCACGCACGGTGGATCGCCGCCGCGATCGTGGTCGTCGCGGCCGTGATGCGCTTCGCCGGCCCCGGAACGGCGCCGCCCGGCCTCCACCCCGACGCCGCGTCGAACGCGTGGAACGTGCAGTGTCTCCTCGCGACCGGCAAGGACTGGAACGGCGAGTCGTGGCCGGTGCTCACGAGCCGCGGGTTCGGCCAGGGGCAGTCGACCCTCTTCTACTACTTCCTCCTCCCGTTCCAGGCGGCATTCGGGATGAGCGCGAGGACGACCGTCCTTCCCTCGGCGCTCACCGGCACGCTGTCGGTGCTCTTCCTCTACCTCGCGGGCGCGCGGATGTTCGGCAAGACCGCCGGCCTGATCGCGGCGACGGTCCTGGCGCTCATGCCGTGGCACCTTCTCTTGAGCCGCTGGGGACAGGAATCCGGGATCGTCCCGATCCTCGTCACGCTCCCCATCGCGCTCATGGCCTCGTCTGGCCTGCCGTTCACCTCGCGGGATCCCGAGCAGGCGAGCGCCTGGCGATCGACGGTGGCCGGCTTCGCCGCGGGGCTCGCGTGCTACGGCTACCTCGCAGTCCGCGTCTTCCTTCCGATCTCGATCGTCCTCGCCGCGCTGCTGAACGGCCGCAACGTGGCCAGGTTCACGACAAGCCGCAACGGCCGCCGCGCGCTCGCCGGCTTCCTCCTCGGCCTCGCCGTCACGCTCGGTCCGTTGGCGACGCGCCACCTGATGGACCCCACGATCGGCAAGCGCGCTCGCGAACAGGCGAGCTGGTCGGCGAACGACCCTACGTCCGTTGCCCTGGGGAAAGTCCTCGCGCGCTACCCCGGCAGCCTCGGCCCGAACTTCCTCTTCGTTCACGGCGACGAGTGGCCGCTCCACACGCTTCCCTCATCGGGGCCTCTACGCGATTACACCGCGCCGCTTCTCCTCGCGGGACTCGCGGCGATCGTGCTCACGTACCGCCGAGACCCTTCGGCGCGAACACTTGCCGCGATGCTCGTGGTCTACCCGCTCGCCGATGCGCTCGCGCAGCATCCGAGCCCGCATCTCCTGCGCACCGCCCCCGGCATGGTGCCGCTCGCGCTCGCGGCAGGCCTCGGCGCCGCCTGGGCGTGGGGCGCGCTGCGTCAGCGGCAGCGTGTCGTGGCGATCGCGGCGGCGTGCGTGCTCGCGGCGTGGGCGACGTTCTCCACGGCGCGCTTCGCGCGGATCTTCTACGGACCGGCCTACAACCGCGACGTGAACACCTGGCAATACTTCAACGTCGACCTTCTCGAGGCGCTCGACTGGGTCAAGCCGCGCTTCGACGGCGCCGACGGGGTGTGGATCTCGATGACGTCCTCGTCCGCGATGGAGCAGCCGTTCGTGCTCGCGCTCGTCGAGCTCGGCTACGACCCGAAGCGCTGGTTCGCGGACAAGAAAGTCGTCATGCCGCGCAGCGACACCGACCTCGTCCGCTCCGTCGGCAAGATCCATTTCATCTTCACACCCGAGGACGCCGAGCCGCTCCGCGAGCTCGGCAAGGACGCGCGCCAGGACCACGTGCTCATCATCGCCCGCCCCGGCGAGTGGCATCGCGGCGAGCCCGCCCACACCGTCTACCTTCCCGACGGCCGCCCCAGCTTCCTGATCTACGACCTCCAGCTCTAAACGGGGACACCAGGAACTAGGGCGAGAGAGCGAAAAGCCTGACGATCAACGCGATGAACGATCTCAGGCTCATCCTCACTTCCAAGACTTTCATCCCTTGACGACGAATCCCTTCTTCGAGAGGAGCTCGCGCACGCGCTCTTTGAGGTCGCCCTGGAGCTCGATGGCGCCGTCGCCGGCCTTGCCGCCGGCGCCGCAGGCGCGCTTCAGCTCCTGGGCGAGGGCGGCCACGAAGCCCTGATTCCGAGGTAAGCCGTCGATCACGGTGACGGTCTTTCCGCTCCGTCCGGCCTTCTCGATGCGGACCTTGGCCACGATCCGGTCCGGAACCGCCTCCTCCGCACCGGAAGAGCAGCGGCATCCAGCCTCCGGCCATCCGCACTTCGGGCAGACCCTTCCGCGATCCGAGTTGTAAACGACACGGGGCATGGGGGGACAGTACCCGAGTTTCGGAGGGACGGATCTGCGGCGCGTCTCGTCCGGCCGAAATCGGTGCCTGTCCCCTTATTTCCGCTCTGGTATCCTCGGCGCTTCAATTCTTCAAAAGGGGCCCCCCATGTCTCGTTCCGGTCTCACGTTCCGCGCGCTCATCGCGGTCGCCGCGATGGCGGTCCTCGTCTCGGTCGCCCTCGCCCAGAGCACCGCTCCCCCGGTGAAGAAGGCCGAGGACGAGTACATGAACATCCAGGTCCTGAAGGGCGTGCCGGCGGATCAGGTCGTCCCGGCGATGCAGTTCATCTCGAACGCGCTCAATGCCGACTGCGAGTTCTGCCACGTCCGCGGCAGCTTCGACAAGGACGACAAGGAAGAGAAGAAGACTGCGCGCGAGATGATCAAGATGATGAACGAGATCAACAAGGCGAACTTCGACGGGCACAAGGCGGTGACGTGCTTCACCTGCCATCACGGGAGCACGAACGTCGCGAACGTGCCGGCGATCCCGGACACCGAGCCGAAGCCGCCGCAGCCGCCGGTCAAGCCAGAGTCGCTGCCCGCGGCGCAGGCGCTCCTCGACAAGTACGTCGCCGCGGTCGGCGGCGCGGACGCGCTCGCCAAGGTCAAGAGCCGCTACCAGAAGGGAACGATGAGCGGGTTCGGCGGCCGCACGATGCCGGTCGAGATCTTCGCGAAGGCGCCGGACAAGCGCGCGGCGTACGTGCAGATGGGCCAGGGCGCGAACATCACGGCGTTCGACGGGAAGAACGGCTGGCTCGGCAACCCCGGCCGCCCGGCGCGCGACATGTCGCCGGACGAGGCCGCGCACGCGAAGATGGACGCGGATCTCACCTTCGCCGCCGACGTGAAGAAGATGTACACGAAGTTCGACGTCGCGCCGTCCGACAAGGTCAACGGCCACGACGTGTGGATGGTCATCGCGCGGAACGAGGGCCAGCCGCCGCTCCGCCTCTACCTCGACCAGCAGAGCGGCCTGCTCGTTCGGCTCCAGCGCTACATCGAGACCCCGCTCGGCCGGAACCCGACTCAGATCGACTACGACGACTACAAGGACGACGGCGGCGTGAAGGTCGCGCAGACCTGGACCGTGGCGCGCCCGCAGGGCCGGTTCACGATCAAGGTCGACGAGACCAAGACGAACGTCGACGTCGACGACGCGAAGTTCGCGAAACCGGCGGATGCACCCAAGCCCGACGCGCCGAAGCCGGCCGAAGGGAAGAAGCCGTAGCGTGACCGTCCGGCGTTTCGTCCTGGCGGCCGCGCTCGCGCTCGCTCTTCCCGCGGGCGCCGCCGAGACCCCGACGGTCTCGTCGGTCCTGAAGCGCTGGGTCGAGGCGACCGGCGGCGAGAAGGCCTGGAAGGGGGTCAAGGGGGCCACCTACCGGGCCGACTCGGCCCTCCAGCAGATCAAGGGAACGCAGGACGTCGCGGTCGCCCGCGACACGTTCCGCCGTGTCACGACCGAGCAGGGCGACACGCAGGAAGAGGCCGTCGCGGCGGGCGGCGCGTGGCTCCGCGACTGGAACGGCCACGTGCGTGACGTCCAGGGGCGCGACCGGGCCGACCAGCGGGCCGAGGCACTGATCGAGGCGCTCCTCTTCGCGGGGAGCGTCGTCGATGCGGCGAAATTGGCGCCCACGCTCCTTCCCAGGGACGACGCGCACCCGGCGACGGTGCTGCGCTTCGCCCCGAAGGAGGTCGCGAGCTTCGACGTCACGATCGACGACGCGACCGGCCTGCCGTCGAAGTTCACCCGTAACTACTTCGGCGACGACGTCCTCGTCGTCCCCTCCGACTGGCGCGCCGTCGACAAGGTCAAGGTGCCGTTCGCGATCGCGACCGGGGGCGGCGAGGCGGACGATCAGGACACGACAGCGCTTTCGCTCTATGCGCCGGCGAAGAAGGCGCTCCCCGTTCCGGCGCGGCCGGAGGATGGGCCGCGCGACGTCTTCTTCGCGAACAGCCACGCGGCGCTCTCAATCCCGTTCAACTTCGAGAACGACCACCTCATGGTCGACGTCCGCGTCAACGGGCACGAGCCGATGTGGTTCATGCTCGACACCGGCGCCGAGCAGTCGTTCATCAACAAGACGCGGATGGCGGAGTTCGGGCTCACGCCGTTCGGCGCGTCCCAGGCCGAAGGGGGCGGCAATACCGCTCCGACCCAGAACACGAAGGTGCCGGTCGTCAGCCTTCCCGGGGTCGAGCTCCGGAACCAGCGGCACCGCGTCATCGACATGTCCGGCCTCGAGAAGATCTACGGCCGGAAGATGGGCGGGATGTTCGGGTACGACTTCTTCAGCCGCTTCGTCGTGCGCGTCGACTACGACCGGAAGGTGATCGACCTCCTCGACCCGGCCGGCTTCAAGTACAGCGGGAACGGGAAGGCGATGCCGTTCGTCATCGAGGAAGGCGGCCACCCGCACGTCACCGCGACGATCACCGTCCCGACGCCTCCCGCGATCTCCGCCGACCTCGTCATCGACTCCGGCGCCGCCGATACGCTGAACCTCTGCACGCCGTTCGTCCTCGATCACAAGCTTCTCGAGCGCGCGCGGAAGAAGCCACCGGGCGAGCCCAACGTCCTCGCGGGCTCCGAGAAGGAGTTCTTCGCGCAGACGAGCGTGCGCGGGAAGATCGGCGGGCTCACGCTCGGCGCCTTCACCGTCAAGGACATCCCGAACAACCTGATGGTCGCGAAGACCGGCGCGTACGCGTCGCGCGCCTTCGACGGAACCGTCGGAGAGACGATCCTGCGGCGCTTCACGACGACCTACGACTACGCCCGGAACGTCATCGTCCTCGAGCCGAACGCCGACTTCGACAAGCCGTTCAAGGGGCGCAGGACGTTCGGCGCCACGTTCCTCTCGGACGGCGACGACTACCGCGTTTTCAAAGTGACCGGGATCCGCAAGGATTCCCCCGCCGAGAAGGCCGGGCTCAAGAAGGACGACATCGTCGCGTCGATCGACGGCAAGCCCGCGTCCGAGCTCCGCCTCGCGGAGATCCGGCAGCTCTTCCTTCAAGACGGCGAGAAGCGGCACGTCGAGATCAAGCGCGGCGATGCGACCCAGGCCCTCGACTTCGTCGTCAGCACCGTTTCCCTGGACGACGAGTAGACTCTCCCCCGTGAGCGCGACCCCGCCACGCCACTATCGAGCCGGACAGCGCGTGGACGACGAGTGCCGCGCCTGCAAGGTCCTGCGGGAGCACATCGTCGTCGCCGCGAACCCCGACGGCACGATCGCGCAGGTTCAGTGCGATTTCTGCGGGAGCCGCCACCGCTATCACGGCGGCGCCGATCGTCCCCTGCGCACGGTGTCGTCGCCGCGCCCCTATGCGCCCGCGGCACCCCACCCCGCATCCCTCGTCTCCGAGCGTGAGAGGAGCTTCCCCGTGAGCGAGTCCCCCGCCGATCTCGAGATGGTCCTCCGCCGCGTGATCCGCGAGGAGTCGGGCCTCACGGCCGTCGCTCCCGCCGACAAGTGGCGCGGCGGCGAGCTGGTGCTCCGCCCCGGCAGCCCCGGGCTCCAGGAGAAGACCTGGCCGATCGACTCGTTCTTCCACAAGGTCGTCATGCTCCGGAACCGCCTTCGTGTCCTCGAGCAGAACGTCAACGCGCTCGAGATCCCCGAGGACGTCAAGATCAAGCTCCAGGCCTACATCACCGGTTGTTACGGCACCCTCACGAGCTTCAACGTCTTGTTCGCCGATCCCGACGACCGGTTCCGCGGCACGGGCGGCGAGGAGTAACTCGCCCTTGCCCGGCCGGCGCCTGCTCTTCGTGACGTCGGGCCTGGCGCGAGGAGGGGCCGAGGGGTTTCTCGCGCGCCTCGTCGAGCGCCTCGCCATAGGCGGGCACGCGTGCCGCGTCGTCTCGCTCGGATCCGGGGAGCCGCTCGCCGGGGTGCTCGCCGCCCGCGGCATTCCCGTCGAGGAGCTGGGGCGGGCGGCGTGGCGTCTTCGCGGCATCGTGCGCGCGTTCCAGCCCGAGGTCCTCCAAGGGTGGATGTACCGCGGGAACATCGCGGCGAGCTACGTGCGGAACGCGCCGGCGAAGATCCGGCCCTCCCTCGTTTGGAGCGTGCGCCAGGGCCTGCGCGATCTCGACACGAGCCCCTGGACGACGAGGATGGCGGTCGCGTGGGGTGCGCGCCGCTCCGACCTACCCGCGGCGATCGTCTACAACGCGTACGACGCCGCGCGCCAGCACGAGGCCGCCGGCTACGACGCCGAGCGCACGCGCGTCATCGCGAACGGAATCGACGTCTCGTCGTACACCCGGAACCCGGAGGTGCGGCGCAAGGTCCGAGAAGCGCTCGGTCTTCCCGGCGAAGCGCCGGCCATCGTCCTCTTCGCGCGATGGCATCCGGTCAAGAACCATCGCGGTTTCGTCGAAGCAGCGGGCATGCTCGGCCGGAGCAGGCCCGACGTCCGGTTCGTCATGGCCGGTGCCGGAGTCGACCGGTCGAACGTCGAGCTCGGAAGCTGGCTCGACGCAGCCGGAATCCGCGACCGCACCCGTCTTCTCGGCGACCGTTCCGACGTGCCCGATCTCCTCGCCGCCGCGGACCTCGCGACCTTGTCGTCGCACGCCGAGGCGCTACCGAACGCGCTCCTCGAGGCGATGGCGGCCGGCGTCCCGTGCGTCGCTCCCGCGCTCGGCGACATCCCGGACCTCATCGGCGAGGCGGGCGTGCTCGTCCGCCCCGACGACCCCGCGGCGCTCGCCGACGGGTGGGAGCGCGTTCTCGCCCTCGAGCCGGCGGCGCGTGCGCTCCTCGGCGGCGAAGCGCGGGCGCGCGCCTCCGACCGCTTCGACATCGATCGCGCCGCTGGGTCGTTCGCGTCGCTCTACGAAGAGGTGCTCGCGAGGAAATAAGAAGGGGACAGTAACCGAGTTTTTGTTACACGCGAACTGCGCGTGTAACAAAAACTCGGTTACTGTCCCCTTCTCGCGACGAAGACGAGGTTGTGCCCTTCGCCCCATTGGCCGGCGACGGCGAGCGCCTTGCGGATCGCGCCGTGGATCTTCCCCTTCCAGTTGAGGTGCGACCACGGCACGAACCAGCGCCGTGTCACTTCCGGCGCATCGAAGCGCCCGGCGAGGAGCGATTGCATCCGCTCCGGGCTGAACGATTGCTCGTGGCCCCATCGATGAAAGCGCCGGCCGCAGTCGGGGCAGACGACGCGCTGCGACTCGAGCGGCTCGTCGGCGGGGACGGTACCGACGATGCGGCCGCCCGGCTTGAGGACGCGGCGGATCTCGTCGAGGCCGGCCGCAAGCGTCGCGTCGTCCAGGTGCTCGAGCACTTCAGAGACGACGACGCCGTCGAACGAGCCGTCCGGCCAAGGGAGCTTGTCGATGAGGCCGGTCCGCGCGCGGTCGCCGAGCGAGAGCTCGGTCCGCGCGCGCTCGATCGCTTGCGAGTCCGGATCGAGCACGAAAACGCGCACACCGCGTGCCGCCGCCAGGCGCTCGAACGTCCCGTCGCCGACGCCGATGTCGAGCACGTCGGCGCCCGCGGCGAAGAGGCCGGCGACGTAGCGGAGTCGCGGCCCGGCGAGACGGAAAGAACCGGCCCCCTCGTTCTGGAAGTATTCCCAGATGCGCGCTTGTCCCATCGTCAGCTCTCCCTCGTGCCGGCGCCGTCGAGCACCCGGCTCCACATCCCGGCAACCGCCGGCATCGAGAAGCGCTCGAGGACGCCGCGCGCCTTCTCGCCGAGCGCGCGACGCCTTCCCGGATCACGCGCGAGCGAGGAGACGGCCTCCGCGAGCGCGGGCACGTCGCCGGGAGGAACGAGGATCCCGTCGATCCCGTCGCGCACGATCTCCCTGGGACCGCTCGGGCAGTCGAAGGCAACCGCCGCGAGCCCGGCCGCCATCGCCTCGAGGAGCGCGTTCGGAAACCCCTCGTAGCGCGACGACAGGACGAAGATCTCGGCCCCGTTCAGGACCGAGGCGACGTCCGTCACCCTCCCCGGGAGGTGGACGCGCCCCGCGAGGCCGCCGCGGGCGACGCGCGCTTCGAGCGAGGCGCGCTCCGGCCCCTCCCCCAGGATCGTCAGCTCCCATTCCGGGATCGACGCGGCGATCGACGCGAAGGCGTCGACGAGCAGGTCGAACCCCTTCTGAGGATCGAGCCGCCCCATCGCGACGATCGACGGCCGCTTCGGCGCGGCGATCGCGACTGCCGGGAGGTCCGGGACCGGGTTCGGGATCACGACGATGCGTGCCCGCCACGCCGCCGGAAAGAAGTCGGCCGCGCCCTGCGTCTGGACGACGATCGTATGGGCCCACGGGTACACGCTGCGCCGGAGCGCGCGCCAACCCCAGGGAATCGTGTGGTGATGGGGATCGATCCGCTCCGAGACGACGACCGGGATACCGCGGCCGCGCGCCGCGATGAGCGCGAGCACGTTCGTGGCGTCGATGAACGATACGATCCTGTCGGGCTTCTCCTCCGCCACGAACCGGCGCAGGCGCCTGATCCGCTTCCCGTTGTTCGCGAGTGAATGAAGGAAGCTCGTCGAGCGCCGCTTGAGGTCGAGGGTGACGTGGCGTACCCGCGTGCTCAGCGGGTAGAACGGCGGCGCGCTTCCGTCATCGAAGGTCGCTAGGGTCACGTCCCAACCCGACTCGGCCCAGTAGCTGCAGAGGCGCGCGCTCACGCGCTCGGCGCCGCCGCACTCCAGCGAGGCGATGAAGAAGAGAAGCTTCACGTGACGAGCCGGGATGCTAGCACGCCGCAACGTCTACAATGACGCCGCATGTGCGGCTTCGCGGGAGCGTTCGACCCCGGCGCGGACTCGGCGACGATGACGCGCCGTCTGGGTGCCATGGCTGCCGCCCTCGCGCACCGCGGCCCCGACGACGAAGGGCTCTGGAACGATCCGTCGGCGGGAGTCGGCCTCGCCTTCCGGCGCCTCGCGATCCTCGACCTCAGCGCCTTTGGCCATCAGCCGATGGTCTCTGCCGGCGGTCGCTACGTCATCGCGTACAACGGCGAGGTGTTCAACTTCCAAGCGCTGCGCGACGAGCTCGAGGCCGGCGGTGCGAAATTCCGCGGCGGATCGGACACCGAGGTCATGCTCGCGGCGTTCGAGGCGTGGGGGATCGTCCCGTCGATCGCGCGCTTCGTCGGCATGTTCGCGTTCGCGCTGTGGGACCGGCGGGAGCGGAAGCTGCACCTCGTCCGCGACCGCGTCGGCATCAAGCCCCTCTACTACGGGTGGTCGCGCGGCGCGCTCCTCTTCGGCTCGGAGCTCACGTCGCTCCGCGCCCACCCGGCGTTCGAGGCCGCAGTCGACCCGAGCGCGATGGCCGCGTTCCTGCGGTTCAACTTCGTCCCGTCGCCCCACGCGATCTTCAAGGGGTTCGCGAAGCTCGAGCCGGGATGCGTCCGCACGTTCGATCTCGCCGTCCCCCGCCCCGGCGATCCCGGTGCGCTCACGCGCTACTGGTCCCTGCCCGAGGTTGCGCGCGCTGGGCTGGAAGACCCGTTCGCGGGAAGCGACGCCGAGGCGCTCGATCTCCTCGCGGCGACGCTCGAGGAGGCGGTCGCGCTCCGGATGATCGCCGACGTGCCCCTCGGCGCGTTCCTTTCCGGCGGCATCGACTCGTCGCTCGTCGTCGCGCTCATGCGGGCGCGCGCCACCGGGCCGGTCCGCACGTACACGATCGCCTTCGCCGAGCCCGAGTACGACGAGGGCCCCTGGGCGCGGAAGGTCGCCGAGCGGCTCGGCACCGA
>DASUCV010000005.1 GCA_036275915.1 Candidatus Polarisedimenticolaceae bacterium
GATGGTGATGCCGGGTGACAACGTGACGCTCGAGGTGATCCTGCACACGCCGATCGCGATGACGCAGGGGCTGCGCTTCGCGATCCGCGAGGGCGGCCGCACCGTCGGAGCGGGCACCGTCACGGACATCGTGGAGTAAGGCCATGCGCGAGAACGTCACGCTCCAGTGCGCCGATTGCAAGCGGCGCAACTACGTCACGACGAAGAACAAGAAGACGACGACCGGCAAGCTCGAGTTCAACAAGTTTTGCCGGTTCTGCCGGAAGCACACGGCTCACAAGGAAACGCGGTAAGGCGAGGGATCGCACGTGGACGGACTCAAGGGACAGTGGACGCGCTTGACCACATTCCTCTCGGACGTCCGGGGGGAGCTGCAGAAGACCTCCTGGCCCACCCGCAAGGAGGTCCGGAACACGACGATCGTCGTCGTCGTGTTCGTCATGATCTGCGCGGTGTACCTCTACGCGGTGGACTTCGTCCTGCAGAAGAGCATGGAACGGCTCATCGGGACGTTCTCGCGATGAGTGGGCCGGGGGTCGCGATGAAGCAGTGGTACATCGTCCACACGTATTCGGGCTTCGAGGGGAAGGTCAAAGAGAGCCTTCGCCAGAGGGCCGACGCGATGGGGATGGCCGAGATCATCGAGGACATCCTGATTCCCACCGAAGAGGTCGTCGAGGTGAAGGACGGGAAGAAGACGCGCTCGACGCGGAAGTTCTTCCCGGGCTACGTGCTCGTCAAGATGGAGATGTCGGACACGGCCTGGCACGTCGTCAAGAACACGCCGAAGGTCACCGGCTTCGTCGGGACCGGCAACAAGCCGGTGCCGCTGTCGGACGCGGAGGTCGACCGGATCGTCAATCAGGTCGCCGTCGCCGTCGACAAGCCGAAGCCGAAGCTCGAGTTCAAGACCGGTGAGGCGGTGCGGATCAACGACGGGCCGTTCAGCAACTTCACGGGCCAGGTCGAGGAAGTCAACGAGGACCGCTCGACCTTGAAGGTCATGGTGACGATCTTCGGGCGCCAGACTCCGGTCGAGCTCGAGTTCCAGCAGGTGGAGAAGATCTAGATGGCGAAGAAGATCACCGGGTACATCAAGCTTCACATTCCCGCCGGCAAGGCGACCCCCGCACCCCCCGTGGGTCCGGCGCTCGGCCAGCACGGCGTGAACATCATGGACTTCTGCAAGAACTTCAACGCCCGCACCGCCAAGGGCGAAGGGATGCTCACGCCGGTCGTGATCACCGTGTACCAGGACCACTCGTACACGTTCGTCACGAAGACGCCGCCGGCGAGCGTCCTCCTGGCGAAGGCCGCGAAGGTCGAGAAGGGGTCCGGCACGCCGAACAAGAACAAGGTCGGCAAGGTGACGAAGGCGCAGGTCCAGGAGATCGCCAAGACGAAGCTCCCGGACCTGAACTGCGACACGATCGAAGCCGCGGTGAAGATCGTCGAGGGCAGCGCGCGCTCGATGGGAATCGAAGTCGTTTAAGCGACGCGAGGAGTCGGAACGTCATGGCCAAGACAGGCAAGAAGTACGCAGCCTCCGCCAAGAAGGTCGAGGCGCGCCCGCACACCGTTCCGGAAGCGGTCGCGACGATGCGCTCCGCGTCGTTCGCGAAGTTCGACGAGACCGTCGAGCTCGCGATGCGGCTCGGCGTCGATCCGAAGCACGCCGACCAGATGGTCCGCGGCACCGTCGTCCTGCCGCACGGCACCGGGAAGAGCAAGAAGGTCGCGGTGATCGCGGCGGGCGAGAAGATGAAGGAAGCGCAGAACGCCGGGGCCGATCTCGTCGGCGGGGCCGATCTCGTCGCGAAGATTCAGGAAGGGTTCGCCGACTTCGACGCGGTCGTGGCGACCCCCGACATGATGAAGGACGTCGGCAAGCTGGGTAAGGTCCTCGGGCCGCGCGGCCTCATGCCGAACCCGAAAACCGGCACGGTGACGTTCGACGTCGCGAAGGCGATCGGCGAGATCAAAGCCGGCAAGGTGGAGTTCCGCGTCGACAAGACCGCGATCATCCACGTGCCGGTCGGCAAGATGTCGTTCACCGACGGGAAGATCTCGGACAACGCGCTCGCGGTCATCCACGCCGTCCTCCGCGCGAAGCCGCCGGCCGCGAAGGGGAAGTACGTCGAGTCCATCTACCTCTGCTCGACCATGGGGCCGTCGATCGCCGTCGACCCCGTCTCGGTCGAGCTGCCCACGGCGTGAGGTGAGTCGTGCAGCGGTCTGAAAAAACCAACGTCGTCACGACCCTCACGGAGTCGTTCCGCGGCATGCCTCACGTGATCCTCACCGACTACAAGGGGATGACGGCGAGCCAGTCGACCGATCTCCGGCGCAAGATCCGTGCGGTCGGAGGGAGCTACCGCGTCCTCAAGAACCGGCTCGCGCGGCGCGGCTCGGAGGGCACGGCGGTCGCGAAGATCGCCGACAAGCTGCGCGGGACCTGCGGCCTCGCGGGGCACGCGACCGATCCGGTCGGGCTCGCGAAAGTCCTCTCGGATTTCGCGAAGGACAATCCGCAGCTCAAGCTCGTCGCGTGCGTCGTCGACGCGCGCGAGGTCTACGGCGCCGACGGCATCAAGCAGCTCGCGACGCTGCCGGGCCTGCCGGAGCTGCGTGCGCAGCTCTTGGCGCTCGTGAACACGCCGGCGACGCAACTCGTCCGGCTCCTCAACACGCCGGCAGGACAGGTGGCGCGTGCGTTGGATGCGCGCCGGGAGAAGCTCGAAGGCGGGGCGTCCTAGCCCCGGGGAACAGGATCGAAACGTCACAACGCCGGGAGTTCCCGGTCGCAACGGAGGATTCGGATCATGGCTGACTTGCAGTCGATTGCGGAGAACCTGAGCTCGCTCACCGTCATGGAGGCGGCCCAGCTCGTGAAGATGCTCGAAGAGAAGTGGGGCGTCTCCGCGGCCGCGCCCATGGCGATGGCCGCCGCAGGCCCTGCGGCCGCCGCGGCCCCCGCGGCCGAGGAGAAGACCGAGTTCGAGGTCGTCCTCAAGGAAGTCGGCGACAACAAGATCAACGTCATCAAGGTCGTCCGCGAAGTGACGAGCCTCGGCCTCAAGGAGGCCAAGGACCTGGTCGACGGCGCGCCCAAGACGATCAAGGAGGGCGTGACGAAGGACGACGCCGAGGCGATGAAGAAGAAGTTCGAGGCCGTCGGCGCGAAGGTCGAGATCAAGTAGCGTCCGCGTCCGGACGGTCTACCAGGCGCGGCGCTCCATGAGTGACGCGGCGCCGGCCGGCCGCCTTTCCCAAGGGAGGGGCGGTCGTGCCGTCGGCACCTCAAACCTGGGACCCGGGCGACCGGGTCCCGAAAGGGGTTGAAATCGAGATGTCCGAGGCCCTCAGGACCACGAGTTCCAAGCGGATCGAGTTCTCGCGCATCCGGACCTCCGTCCCGATGCCGAACCTGATCGAGGTCCAGAAGCGCTCCTACGAGCGGTTCCTCCAGATGCACACGGCGCCCGCGGACCGCGATCCGGCGGGGCTCCAATCGGTTTTCAAGTCGGTCTTCCCGATCCGGGACTTCCGGCAGACCTGCTCCCTCGAGTTCGTCGATTACACGATCGGCAACTGGGAGTGCAAGTGCGGCGAGCTGGCCGGCATCGAGCACCTGCGGTCGGAGTGCACCCACTGCGGTCGCCGCCTGATCGCCCCCGACGCGCGGGGCAGCGAGGTGCTCTGCGACCACTGCGGCAACCTGACCCCGGTCACGATCAAGGACTGCGAGCAGTGCGGCGACCCGGTCGCGCTCAAATTCAAGTACGACGTCGACGAGTGCCAGGAGCGCGGGCAGACCTTCACGGTGCCGCTCAAGGTGACGATCCAGCTCGTCGTCTACGACAAGGATCCCGACACCGAGGCGCGCAGCATCCGCGACATCAAGGAGCAGGAGGTCTACTTCGGCGAGATCCCCATGCTCACCGAGAACGGGACCTTCATCATCAACGGGACCGAGCGGGTCATCGTGAGCCAGCTCCACCGGAGCCCGGGCGTCTTCTACCAGTCCGACGCGCAGAAGACCTCCTTCATGGCGAAGGTCATCCCGTACCGCGGTTCGTGGGTCGAGTTCGAGTACGACCAGAAGAACATCCTCTACGTGCGGATCGACCGGAAGCGGAAGTTCCCCGCCACGGTGTTCCTCCGGGCGCTTGGTCTCGAGGACGACGCGTCGATCCTGCGCGCCTTCTACACGGCCGCCACGGTCAAGCTCGACCAAGGCAAGTTCGTCGTGAAGGCGGACGCCGGGGCCGTCGGGAAGAAGATCCGGCAGTCCGTGACCCACGGGAAATCCGCCGAGGAGATCCTGAAGAAGGGCCGTCGGGTCAAGGCGGAGCAGCTCGAGGATCTGCGCAAGGCGAAGATCGAGTGGATTCCGCTCGAGACGTCCGAGATGGACGGGGCGTGCACGATCCGCGATCTCGCCGACCCTGCGACGGGCGAGGTCCTCGTCGAGGTCGGCAAGCCGTTGACCGCCGAGGCGATCGAGCGCCTGGTCGCCTCCGGCGTCGAGTCGTTCGACGTCTGTTTCCCCGAGGCCGAGGACGTCGGCGGCATCCTCCTCGAGACGTTGGCGAAGGACGCGGTCAAGACGCAGAACGACGCCCTCCTCGAGATCTACCGGCGCCTCCGGCCCGGCGATCCGCCGACGCTCGAGTCGTCCCGCAATCTCTTCAACGGCCTCTTCTTCGACCCGACCCGCTACGACTTCTCCAAGGTCGGGCGGCTGAAGTTCAACACGAAGCTCTACAGCATGTCCGAGAAGGACTGGCCGGCGTCGGTCAAGGAGCGCTGGGACAAGGGCGAGGACCGCACGCCGACGCGCGAGGATTTCATCGAGGTCTTGCGCTACATGCTCAAGCTCCGGAAGGGCGTGGGCGAGGTCGACGACATCGACCATCTCGGCAACCGCCGCGTCCGCAGCGTCGGCGAGCTCCTGGAGAACCAGTTCCGCATCGGCCTCGTGCGCATGGAGCGCGCGATCAAGGAGAAGATGTCGGTCTACCAGGAGATGACGACGGCGATGCCGAACGACCTGATCAACGCCAAGCCGGTCATGGCGGCGATCCAGGAGTTCTTCGGCAGCAGCCAGCTCTCCCAGTTCATGGACCAGACGAACCCCCTCTCGGAGGTCACGCACAAGCGCCGACTCTCGGCGCTCGGCCCCGGCGGGCTCTCCCGCGAGCGGGCGGGGTTCGAAGTCCGCGACGTCCACCCGACGCACTACGGCCGCATCTGCCCGATCGAGACCCCCGAAGGTCCGAACATCGGGCTCATCTCGTCCCTGTCGTGCTTCGCGCGGATCAACGACTACGGCTTCATCGAGTCGCCGTACCGCAAGGTCGAGCACGGCCAGGTCGTCGACTACGTGCGCATCGTCCGGACCGCGGACGGCCCGTACAAGCTGCACGACGTCGTGCGGCAGGACGAGTTCGAGAAGGACGTCCAGCGCCTGGGTAAGACCGGCAAGACCGCGCCCGAGGCCGAGCCGCATTCGTTCTACCTCACCGCCTGGGAAGAGGACCGCTCGGTCATCGCGCAGGCGAACGCGAAGCTCAACCCGGATCTGTCCTTCGCCCACGAGCGGGTCAACGCGCGCAAGGCCGGCGAGTTCAAGCTCGTGCCGAAGGACGACGTCGCCTACATCGACGTCTCGCCCAAGCAGCTCGTCTCGGTCGCGGCGTCGCTCATCCCGTTCCTCGAGAACGACGACGCGAACCGCGCGCTCATGGGATCGAACATGCAGCGGCAGGCAGTGCCGCTCCTCCGTCCGAAGGCGCCTTTCGTCGGCACCGGGATGGAGGCGGTCACCGCGAAGGACTCCGGCTCGGTCGTCATCTGCAAGCGCGCCGGCATCGTGGATCTCATCGACAGCCAGCGCATCATCGTCCGGGTGGGCGCCCAGGGGCGCGAGGACTTCGGCGCCGACATCTACTCGCTGACGAAGTTCAAGCGCAGCAACCAGAACACCTGCATCAACCAGCGCCCGATCGTGAAGCAAGGCCAGCGCGTCGAGAAGGGCCAGGTCATGGCCGACGGCCCGTGCACCGAGCGGGGCGAGCTGGCGCTCGGGCGGAACGTCCTCGTCGGGTTCATGCCGTGGCGCGGCTACAACTTCGAGGACGCCATCCTCGTCTCCGAGAAGCTCGTGCGCGAGGACTCGTTCACCTCGATCCACATCGAGGAGTTCGAGATCGAGGCGCGCGACACGAAGCTCGGGCCCGAGGAGATCACGCGCGACATCCCGAACGTCGCCGAGGAGTTCCTGAAGGACCTCGACGAGTCCGGAGTCATCCGCATCGGCGCGCACGTGAAGCCGGGCGACATCCTCGTGGGCAAGGTCACGCCGAAGGGCGAGACGCAGCTCACCCCCGAAGAGAAGCTCCTGCGGGCGATCTTCGGAGAGAAGTCCGGCGACGTGCGCGACGCGTCGCTCACCACGCCGCCGGGGATCGAAGGCACGATCGTCGACGTCAAGATCTTCTGCCGGAAGGGGGTCGAGAAGGACTCCCGCGCGCTCGAGATCGAGCAGGCCGACATCGACCGGATGAACAAGGACCTCGAAGACCAGATCCGCATCCTCCGCGAGGAAGACCGGAAGCGGCTCATCGAGCTCCTCGAGGGCGAGCGTCTCTCGACGCCGCTCCGCTCGAAGCAGACGAAGCAGGACATCCTCGCGGCCGGGACCGAGATGAGCCGCGAGGTCATGGCGGAGATCTCCACCGAAGACCTGCACCGGTGCGAGATCGACACGACCAACCAGAAGAAGCTCGCCGAGATGCGGCGCATCGAGGAGCGCACCAGGAAGCGCGTCCAGATCCTGAAGAAGCTCAACGAGGACAAGGTCGCCACCCTCCAGAAGGGCGACGAGCTCGCTCCCGGCGTCATCAAGATGGTCAAGGTCTACGTCGCCATGAAGCGCAAGCTCTCCGTGGGCGACAAGATGGCGGGCCGCCACGGCAACAAGGGCGTCATCGCTCGGATCCTCCCCGAGGAGGACATGCCGTGCCTCCCGGACGGTACTCCGGTCGAGGTCGTCCTCAACCCGCTCGGCGTGCCGTCGCGCATGAACGTCGGCCAGATCTTGGAGACCCACCTGGGGTGGGCCGCTTCACGGCACGCTTCGTGGATCGAGGCGCAGCTGACCCGCGAGCGCGGGGAGGCGGTCTCCGCCGTAAGGGCGCGTCTATCGGAGATGCTGCCCCCGGGCCCGATGAAGGATGCGGTCACGGCGGCGGGCGACGACACGGTGCTCGATCTCGGCCGCGCCCTCGCCGAGGGCGTCACCTTCGCGTCGCCGGTCTTCGACGGCGCGCTCGAGACCGACATCAAGACGCAGCTCCACGTCGCCGGCCTCCCGTCGTCGGGCAAGATCCAGCTTCGCGACGGAAAGACGGGCGAGGCGTTCGAGCAGCTCGTCACCGTCGGCTACATCTATCTCCTGAAGCTCAGCCACCTGGTCGACGACAAGATCCACGCACGGTCGATCGGGCCGTACTCGCTCATCACGCAGCAGCCGCTCGGCGGCAAAGCCCAGTTCGGCGGCCAGCGTTTCGGCGAGATGGAGGTGTGGGCGCTCGAGGCGTACGGCGCGGCGCACATCCTCCAGGAGCTCCTCACCGTGAAGTCCGACGACGTCTACGGCCGGACGAAGATCTACGAGGCGCTCGTCAAGGGCGAGCCCACCGTGGAGCCCGGCCTGCCCGAATCGTTCAACGTATTGGTTCGTGAACTTCAGAGCCTCTGCCTCGACGTCGAGCTGCTGAGCGATCGTCCCGACGCTCGCGGCCCCTCGATGATCTGACGGGGAGGGAGGAAAATTGAGCCGACCTTCGTTCCTGTTCGACAAGGCGAAGACGATCAACGACTTCAACGCGATCCGGATCAGCCTCGCGTCGCCGGAGAAGATCCGTTCGTGGTCGTACGGTGAGGTCACGAAGCCGGAGACGATCAACTACCGGACCTTCAAGCCGGAGCGCGACGGCCTATTCTGCGCGAAGATCTTCGGCCCGGTGACCGATTGGGAGTGCCTCTGCGGCAAGTTCAAGCGCATGAAGCACCGGGGCGTCGTCTGCGACAAGTGCGGCGTCGAGGTCACGCAGAGCAAGGTCCGCCGCGAGCGGATGGGCCACATCGAGCTGGCGAGTCCCGTCAGCCACGTGTGGCTCTTCAAGGGTCTGCCGTCGCGCATCGGACACCTCCTCGACATGACCCTGCGCGATCTCGAGCGGATCCTCTACTTCGAGGCGTACTGCGTCATCGACCCGGGCGACGTCCCGACCCTGGAGGAGCGTCAGAGCCTCACCGAAGAGCAGTACCGCGAGCTGATGGATCAATATCCGGATCAGTTCACCGCCGGCATGGGCGCCGAGGCGATCAAGGAGCTGCTCGCCCGCGTCGACGTGGACACGCTCGCCCGCGAGATGCGCGAAAAGATGCGGAACGAGACGTCGATGCAAAAGCGCCTCAAGTACGCGAAGCGCCTCAAGGTGGTCGACGCCTTCCGCAAGAGCGGCAACCGCCCCGAGTGGATGATCCTGGATGTCATCCCGGTCATTCCGCCGGAGCTCCGGCCGCTCGTGCCGCTGGACGGCGGCCGCTTCGCGACCTCCGACCTGAACGACCTCTACCGCCGCGTCATCAACCGGAACAACCGCCTGAAGAAGCTCCTCGACCTCAAGGCGCCCGACGTCATCGTGCGCAACGAGAAGCGGATGCTCCAGGAGGCGGTCGACGCGCTCTTCGACAACGGCCGCCGCGGCCGCGTCCTCAGGGGCAGCAACAACCGCCCGCTCAAGTCGCTGTCGGACACCTTGAAGGGCAAGCAGGGGCGCTTCCGCCAGAACCTCCTCGGCAAGCGCGTCGACTACTCGGGCCGCTCGGTCATCGTCGTCGGCCCCGAGCTCAAGCTCCACCAGTGCGGCCTGCCGAAGAAGATGGCGCTCGAGCTGTTCAAGCCGTTCATCTACAACAAGCTCGAGCGCGAAGGGCTCGTCTCGACGATCAAGGCCGCGAAGGAGATGGTCGAGCTCGAGCGTCCCGAGGTCTGGGACTACCTCGAAGAGGTGATCCAGGAGCACCCCGTGCTCCTGAACCGCGCGCCGACGCTGCACCGGCTCGGCATCCAGGCGTTCGAGCCCGTGCTCGTCGAGGGGAAGGCGATCAAGATCCACCCTCTCGTCTGCACGGCGTTCAACGCGGACTTCGACGGCGACCAGATGGCGGTCCACGTGCCGCTGTCGGCGAAGGCCCAGATCGAGGCGCAGGTCCTCATGATGTCGACGCACAACGTGCTGTCGCCGGCGAACGGGTTGCCGATCGTGAACCCGTCGCAGGACATCGTGCTCGGCTGCTACTACCTCACGCAGGAGCGCCCGGGCGCCAAGGGCGAGGGCCGCGCCTTCAGCTCGACCGACGAGGTCATCCTCGCGTACCAGTCGGGCGAGGTCGAGACGCTGTCGCGCATCGTCCTCCGCTACACCGGGCGCCTCATCGACCTCACGACCCTTCCCCCGAAGGATCGCGAGAACGTCGCTCGCGCCCCCGAGCAGCAGGTCGAGAACTACCGGCTCATCACGACCGTCGGACGGGTCATCTTCAACGACCACATGCCCGAGGAGCTGCCGTACCTGAACGGCCTCCTCAAGAAGAAGGGCCTCCAGTCGCTCGTTCACTACTGCTACCTCAGGAACGGGATCAACCGGACCGTCGAGCTCGTGGACGCGCTGAAGGACCTCGGCTTCACCTACGCGACCCGCGCGGGGGTGTCGATCGGCGTCGACGACATGGTCGTCCCGCCGGAGAAGGCCCAGGTCGTCGACAAGGCCCGCGCCGATCAGATCGAGGTCGAGCAGCAATACCTCGACGGTGTCATCACGAACGGCGAGCGCTACAACAAGGTCATCGCGATCTGGTCCGAGGCAACCGAGCGCGTCTCGGAGGCGATGTTCCGCGAGATGAACCGCCTCGAGCGCGAGCGGCGCGAGTTCAATCCGATCCTCATGATGGCGGACTCGGGCGCCCGCGGCAGCAAGCAGCAGATGCGCCAGCTCGCCGGGATGCGCGGCCTCATGGCCAAGCCCTCGGGCGAGATCATCGAGACGCCGATCACGGCGAACTTCCGTGAAGGCCTCAACGTGCTCCAGTACTTCATCTCGACGCACGGCGCCCGCAAGGGCCTCGCGGACACGGCGCTCAAGACGGCGAACTCCGGTTACCTCACGCGCCGCCTCGTCGACGTCAGCCAGGACGTCATCATCTCGGAAGAGGACTGCGGGACGATCGAAGGGATCGAGGTGGGCCGCATCGAAGAAGGCGGCGAGATCATCGAAGAGCTGCGCGACCGGATCGTCGGCCGCGTCGCGCTCGAGGACGTCCGCGACCCGCTGACGTCCGACGTCATCGTCGGCCGCAATTCGGTCTTCGACGAGGACCTCGCGACCGCCGTCCAGGACGCCGGCATCGAGAGCGTCCGCATCCGGTCGGTGCTCACCTGCGAGTGCAAACGCGGCGTCTGCATCCGTTGCTACGGCCGCAACCTCGCCACCGGGCGCCTCGTCGAGCTCGGCGAGGCGGTCGGCGTCATCGCCGCGCAGTCGATCGGCGAGCCCGGCACACAGCTCACGATGCGGACCTTCCACATCGGGGGCACCGCGCGCATCGAGGATCAGTCGTCGATCGAGTGCCGGAACGCCGGTACGGTCAAGTACCAGAACATCAAGTTCGTCATCAACCGGAACGGGAAGCCGGTCGCGATCAACCGGAACGGCGCGCTCGTGATCCAGGATCGTGACGGCCGCGAGCGCGAGCGCTACACGGTTGTCTACGGCGCCGTGCTCGAGGTGGCGGACGGCGACGTCGTCGACTCGGGGACCAAGCTTGCCGAGTGGGACCCGTACACGTACGCGATCTTGACCGACGTTCCGGGCACGGTGAAGTTCCAGGACATCGAGACCGGCGTGACGATGCAGGAGGAAGTCGACGAGGTCACCGGCTTCTCCCGCCAGGTCATCGTCCAGTCGCAGGACGAGAAGAAGCACCCGCAGCTCCTCGTCGTCGACACCAAGGGGAAGGTGCTCCGGAAGATCCTCATGCCGGTGCACGCGATCCTCATGGTCCGGGACGGCGAGCCGCTCCAGGAAGGCGACGTTCTCTCGAAGATCCCGCGCGCCACGACGAAGACGAAGGACATCACGGGCGGCCTGCCGCGCGTCGTCGATCTCTTCGAGGCGCGTCACCCGAAGGATCCGGCCGTCATGGCCGAGGTCGACGGTACCGTGCACTATGGCGAGATCGTCAAGGGTTCGCGCAAGATCGTCATCCGCACCGATGACGGCGAGGAGCGGGAGTACTCGATCCCGAAGGGCCTCCACGTCAACGTGCAGGAGGGCGAGCGCGTGCGCGCCGGCGACGCGTTCACCGACGGCCCGAAGGACCCGCACAAGATCCTCGAGATCTTGGGCGAGCGCGAGCTGCAGAAGTACCTGCTCGACGGGATCCAGGAGGTCTACCGCCTCCAGGGCGTCAACATCAACGACCAGCACCTCGAGACGATCATCCGGCAGATGATGCGGTGGATCAAAGTCGAGGACGTCGGCGACACCGAGTTCATCGTCGACGAGCAGGTCGACCGCTTCCGGTTCGTCGAGGAGAACGAGCGCGTGCTCGCCTCCGGCGGCGCGCCGGCGCGCGGCCGCCCGCTCCTCCTCGGCATCACGAAGGCGTCGCTCTCGACCGACTCGTTCATCTCGGCGGCGAGCTTCCAGGAGACCACGCGCGTCCTGACCGAGGCCTCGATCTCCGGCAAGGTCGATCACCTGCGCGGCCTCAAGGAGAACGTCATCATGGGCCGGCTCATCCCGGCCGGGACCGGGATGTCGCTCTACTCGGACATCCAGATCGCGCCCGACGGGCCTCCGCCGATGGAAGAAGAGATGGTCGAGGAGTTGGTCGAGCCCGAGATCGATCTCGACACGGACCGGTTCTCCGAGATGCTCCGGGCGGCGGCGGCCGCCGCCACGGGCCAGCCGGAGCCGGGAAAGACAGCGTAGGGACGTCTTCCGAGGGCGGTCTTGACCGCCCTCGGAGCGTTCTGTTAGTATCCCCGGGTTTTTCGCCCGGATATTCCGGGTTTCAGGAGTGGTGGGTGCCGACCGTCAGCCAGTTGATCCGAGCCGGGCGCGACCAGCAGCGCTCGCGAACGAAGAGCCCGGCGCTCGTGCGCTGCCCGCAGAAGCGGGGCGTGTGCGTCCGCGTGTACACCTCGACGCCCAAGAAGCCGAACTCGGCCCTCCGCAAGGTGGCCCGGGTTCGCCTCACGAACGGCATCGAGGTCACGACCTACATCCCGGGCGTCGGCCACAACCTCCAGGAGCACTCGATCGTCATGATCCGCGGCGGCCGCGTGAAGGACCTTCCCGGCGTCCGCTATCACGTCATTCGCGGCACCCTCGACGCCATGGGCGTCGACGGCCGGAAACAGAGCCGGTCCAAGTACGGCGCCAAGCGGCCGAAGGCCTGAGGATTCACGATGCCTCGACGCGGTAACATCCCGAAGCGCGAGATCCTGCCGGATCCCGTCTATCAGTCTCCGCTCGTGACGCGGTTCATCAGCTGCCTCATGTACGACGGAAAGAAGTCGACCGCCGAGTCGATCTTCTACGGCGCGATGCAGTTCGTTCAGGAGCGCGGCAAGGACGATCCGGTCAAGATCTTCCGCAAGGCCGTCGACAACGTGAAGCCGATGCTGGAAGTGAAGTCACGCCGCGTCGGCGGCTCGAACTACCAGGTCCCGGTGGAGGTGCGGCCCGAACGGCGCACCGCGCTCGGGATCCGCTGGATCATCTCGTACTCGCGCGAGCGCTCCGAGAAGTCGATGCAGGAGAAGCTGGCGAACGAGATCTTGGACGCTTCCGCGCTCCGCGGCGGCGCGTTCAAGAAGAAGGAAGACACGCACAAGATGGCGGAGGCCAACAAAGCCTTCGCGCACTATCGGTGGTAGAAGTTCACAGTTAACAGTCGACAGTCGACAGCTAACTGTTGATCTAAATCGCGACCCGGCTCACCCCGGGGGCGCATGGATCTTTGACGTGGCGCGCCAGGCACCTCTGGAGAGGACTCGGAATATCGGCATCATGGCGCACATCGATGCCGGTAAGACGACGACCACCGAGCGCATCCTCTTCTACACGGGGATCACGCACAAGCTCGGCGAGGTGCACGACGGGACCGCGACCATGGACTGGATGGTCCAGGAGCAAGAGCGCGGGATCACGATCACCTCCGCCGCCACGACCTGCTTCTGGAACGACCACCGCATCAACATCATCGATACGCCGGGCCACGTCGACTTCACCGCCGAGGTCGAGCGTAGCCTCCGCGTTCTCGACGGCGCCGTCGCCGTCTTCTGCGCCGTCGGCGGCGTCGAGCCGCAATCCGAGACGGTGTGGCGCCAGGCCGACAAGTACCGCGTCCCGCGGATCGCGTTCGTCAACAAGATGGATCGCGTCGGCGCCGACTTCGATCGCGTCCTCGCGATGATCCAGGACCGCCTCGGCGCACGGCCGATCCCGCTCATGCTGCCGCTGGGCGAGGCCGACACCTACCGCGGCGTCGTCGACGTCGTCCGGATGAAGGCGCTCGCCTGGAACGACGACACCCTCGGGGCCGAGTACCACGTCGAGGAGATCCCGGCGGAGCTCGTCGATGCCGCGCGGGCCGCGCACGACCGCGCGGTCGAGGCGGCGTGCGAGGTCGACGATCAGCTCCTCGAGGCGTTCCTCTCGGGCCGGTCGATCGCCCCCGACGCCCTCGTCGAAGCGCTCCGGCGCGGCACCTGCCAGATGCGGTTCGTCCCGGTGCTCTGCGGCTCGTCGTTCCGGAACAAGGGCGTGCAAACCCTTCTGGACGCGGTCGTCGACTACCTCCCGTCGCCGCTCGACGTCGCGCCCATGGAGGGTGTCGATCCCGCCACGGGCGAGCCGGCCTCGCGTCCCGCGGACGACAAGGCGCCGTTCGCCGCGCTCGTGTTCAAGATCATGACCGACCCGTTCGTCGGTCATCTCGCCTTCGCGCGGGTCTACTCCGGCCATCTCGATTCGGGCGCCACCGTCTACAACCCGGCGCGCCGGCAGACGACGCGCGTCGGGCGCCTCCTCAAGATGCACGCGAACAAGCGCGAGGAGATCGGCGAGGTGTGGGCCGGCGACATCGCGGCGATCGTCGGCCTCAGGAACGCGGCGACCGGCGACACGATCTGCGATCCCGACGCGCCGGTCCTCCTCGAGCGCATGGAGTTCCCGGAGCCGGTCATCCGTCTCGCGATCGAGCCCAAGACGAAGGCCGATCAGGAGAAGCTGGCGACCGCGCTCGGCAAGCTCGTCCAGGAAGATCCGACCTTCCGCGTCCACGCCGACCCGGACACCGGCCAGACGCTGATCGCCGGGATGGGCGAGCTGCACCTCGAGATCCTCGTCGACCGGCTCCAGCGCGAGTTCGGCGTCGGCGCGAACGTCGGGCGGCCCCAGGTCTCCTACCGCGAGACGATCAAGGGCCAGGGCGCGGCCGAAGGGCGCTTCATCCGGCAGACCGGCGGCCGCGGCCAGTACGGCCACGTGAAGATCCGCGTCGCCCCGGCGGGCGCGGACAAGGGATTCGTCTTCGAGAACGCGATCGTCGGCGGCGCGATTCCGAAGGAGTTCATCGGCGCGTGCGCCGCGGGCTTCGAGGAGGCGATGGAAGGCGGGATCCTCGCCGGCTATCCGATGCGTGACGTCAAGGTCACGCTCCACGACGGCTCGTACCACGAGGTCGACTCGTCCGAGATGGCGTTCAAGATCGCCTCGTCGATGGCGTTCAAGGAGGCGTGCCGGCAGGCCGGCGTCGGTCTCCTCGAGCCGGTGATGCGGGTCGAGGTCGTCACCCCGGAAGAGACGATGGGCGAGGTCATCGGAGACCTGAACGCCCGCCGCGGCCGGATCAGCGCGATGGACTCGCGCGGCCGGCTCTCGATCATCCAGGCGATCGTGCCGCTCGCCGAGCTGTTCGGCTACGCGACCGATCTCAGGAGCCGCACGCAGGGACGCGGCACCTACACGATGCATTTCTCGCGTTACGAAGATCTGCCGCGCGCGATCGCCGACGAGGTGGTCGCGCGGGTCACGGGCACGACGAAGCGCTAGCGCGCTGGAGGAATCGGAGCGATGGCCAAGGAGAAATTCGATCGTTCGAAGCCGCACGTGAACGTGGGGACGATTGGTCACGTGGACCATGGGAAGACGTCCTTGACTGCGGCGATCACGATGACGCTCGCGAAGCGGAGCAATGGGAAGGTAGCGGT